>JAEZGD010000116.1 GCA_023417165.1 Planctomycetota bacterium | reverse complement strand
ACCTGGAGCTGCGCGCTCGCGGCAAACCGGTGCGCGCCTATGTGTTGCACATGGGTCTGTTCATCGGGCTATTGGTCCTAGGCCAATGGTTGGTCGCTGCGGCCGTGCCCAGCGGTCACTTCTCGCTGTGGACCATACTGCCGCTAGTGATCGCGATCTTGATTCGCAGCGGCGTTGCGCCCTTTCATTGCTGGGTGACCGATCTCTTCGAACACGCCAGCTTTGGCACCGCGTTATTGTTTGTGACACCCATCGTGGGCGCTTACGCTTGCATCCGGTTAGTGCTGCCTTTCGCAACCGACGATGTCTTGCGAATGCTGGGTTGGTTCGCTCTAGGGACCGCGGTGTATGCCTCCGGGATGTCGCTGGTGCAGCGCGAAGCCCGGCGGTTCTTTTGCTATATCTTTCTCAGCCACTCGGCGCTGGTCCTGGTTGGTCTGGTCACGACCAGTCCCATCGGTCTGACCGGCGCGCTGTGCATGTGGCTGTCGATCGGGCTATCGCTCGCTGGCTTTGGTCTGACCTTGCGAGTGCTGGAAGCGCGACATGGTCGCTTGTCGTTGACGGGTTATCATGGCGCTTACGAGAACACGCCGATCCTGGGCATCTGCTTTTTGATCACCGGTATGGCCAGCGTTGGCTTTCCGGGCAGCTTCGGCTTCATCGGCGCTGAGCTCTTGGTCGATGGCGCGGTGACCACCTCGGTTTACGTAGGCGTAGCGGTCGTCGTCGCTGCGGCCATCAATGGCATCGCCGTGATGAAGGCCTACTTCCTACTGTTCACTGGTCGCAAGCAGTCCGCCACCGTCCCCTTGGCAGTTAGCGGGCGCGAATGGTTCGCGGTGCTGACGTTGGTCGCCTTGATCATCGGCGGCGGCATCTATCCGCACCCCGGTGTCGCTTCGCGCTATGCGGCCGCACAACAACTTTTGAGCAATCACAATTATCGCGCGCCCACAGCCGAGCACGCGCTGACCCTCAATCCAGCTGCGCAAACGCACTCCGATTGAGCGCCTTTGCCGCTCTCCGCCTTGGCGGGTTTTTCAACATGGCGACGTCCTGCGCGCCTCGCCGCAAAGCGTGTCGCGCAGTCTGCTTACGCTGGATTTAGAGCCCTTCATTACCATCGTGTTTGTTGAAAAACTCCCGCGCCAGCAGGTGCCGTCACCACCCGCCGTGCGTATCCATCGCCGGGCGCGCTTGTCCGTCGCCGGACGAATTCACTGCTAGCAGCGTACTGTCTGGCACGTGAACTCTTAGCCCCAATTAGCTTTCGATCACGCAGCCTGTGCCTGTTCGAAAGCTGGCTTTCTGATCGCCACTGTGGTACTGATTGACGACAGCTCTCGGGGTCCGTTCGTCGTTTCGGCGTCTTCTTGTCCACGGAGAACCCGCTATGCGCTGCCGCAATTCTTGGCTGCTTGCTTGGGGGCTAATGCTGCTGTTCTTGGCAGGTTGCGGGCAAAAACCGCCGGATCGCTGGGAAGCGGCGCAGAAGGCGAGTACTCAAAAAGGCAAAGCCGTTTCGTCCGAAGCCGTCGCTGGCTCGGCGTTCAATCGCTTCTTCCCACAGGTCGAGTCGCCGTGGGACATTGTCTTCAAGCAAGAGAAGACCGGCTTCGCCCAGGCGAGCTTGCAAGAGAATGGCCGCGAGATGGCCGTGCTCTCGGTTTCCGACACGCGCAACAATCCGGAAGCGGTCGAGAAATTCAAAGACGCGCCGCAATCGTTCGCAGGTATGCCGATGACCAAGGTCGGCGATCAGGCGACCGCGCTGTTGGTGAACGATCGCTTCCAGGTGCAGATCCGCTCGATGGATCCCGCCTTTGGTCCAAAAGAACGCGAAGCATGGTTGACCAAGTTCAACCTGCAAGCCATCGGCCGCATTCAATAAGGCAACCTGCTTTCCGAATCCAGAGGGTCAGATGAGCAAGCCCATCTACAAAATCGTCGATGATCTGCCCGAAGCCAGTGTCACCGTCCGCATGCTGCAAGCGCTCGACTGGGTGGTACCGGGTGAATGGAAGAACATCGTCGGGTTCGAGAACACCATCAGAGCGGTCACGGGCGAAACCGACCAGCAAATGATCCAGAAGATCGGCGAGCGCGCCATCGCCTTATACAACGACAAATCGCAAGGCTATCAGCGTGCGCTGTGGTTATATCAAACGGTCGATTTCGTGCAGGGCGTCGCTGGCTTTGCCGCCTTCACGGCGAAGGTTGGCGAAAGCGTCAGCTTCCTCTCATTCCTCGACCGCTTGACTCCCAAGGCAGACAAAACGCAGGCCATCGATCTGGGCCTCAAGGTGGTCACCGAGATCGCTTGCTTCTGCCAGATCAACGGCCTGCCTGGCGACAGCGTGGGCGACTTCGTCGAATCGCTGGCCGACTACCGGCACGAAGCGCTGATGCGCATGGCGACGATGGTCTGCGTCGACGGCCTGATCCCGCTCGGTCCCGACTTTCTCGACAAGGGGCTCTCGCTGCTCGACCGCTCAGGCGTTTCGGACCTCGAAAAGAACAGCCGCTTCAACCAGATCAAAGAGTACATCCCCGGCAAAAACACGGCCGAGCAACTTGGCTTCATGCAACGGGGGTTGTCGTCGGTCAAGGACTGGTCGAAGTCGTTCGTCGCCGAGCACTCGCTCACCACCGACAAGGTCATTGGCAGCCTGCGCGGCAAAATCCAAGGCGTCGAAAGCCATCTCGACTACCTCGGCGCGTTCATCGACATGACCGTCAACTACTTTGAACACACCGGTACCCAATCCATCGCCCGCAGCCTCATCTCCCGCGCCGCCGCAGAGATTTAGTAACTTCGCTTCATTCCGAGCTTTGCGAGAAATCAACAACGCGCAATCGCCCGTTGACGTTGTCGCGCGTCATCGATGCGGAGTGGCCTTTGGCGATCAGCGAGGCCTCCAGCGCCATTGCCATTTCTTGGCGGAAGTCGCGTTCTTTCGTCACCTGTTTCAATGACTGTTCCAACGTGGCGCACTGCCGTTCCTGCTCGCTGAGGCTGGCTCGCAACGAACGCAATTCCGCCGTCTGTTGATACAAAACGCATCCTATCGCCACGATGGCAATCAGCCACAAGATATCACGAAGATGCAATTTCATCGGATCATTGCTCTCCTTACTAGCCCGACGCGCCAGCGAGGGTAGAGGTATGCCAACACCCTTTGGTCGCCGTGGGTTCCTCACAAGCGAGTCGCACGCTTAGAAGACTGATCGAACTTCACGCCGTACCGGAACTCACGGCGCTAAGAAGATACTGGCATACCTCAACCCTCGCTGGCGCGTCGGGCTAGTGAAGCAAGTGCCAGCATTGGTCATTCGTGCTTGGTCATTCGTCATTCCCCCGCGGTGCGGCTCGCGGACTCGCCACACCCTACGCTACTTCGGCCCCATGCGCAGCGCGCCGTCGAGACGAATGACGGTGCCGTTGAGCATGCGGTTCTCGAAGATGTGTTCGACGAGTGCGGCGAACTCGCGCGGCTGACCGAAGCGGGGCGGGAAAGGGATTTGCTCGGCGAGCGACTCGCGAATCTCGGTGGTGGCTTGTTGGATCATCGGTGTTTCGAACACACCGGGCGCGATGCCGACGACGCGAATGCCGGCGCGGCCCAGTTCGCGCGCCGCAGGCAACACCAACGACGCCACGCCTCCTTTCGAGGCTGCGTAAGCCGCCTGACCGATTTGCCCTTCGTAGGCGGCGACCGACGACGTGAGCACAATCACGCCGCGCTGCCCATCGTGATCGGCGGTATTCTTTTGCATCGCGTCGGCCGCCAATCGCAAGACATTGAACGTGCCGATCAAGTTAACATCAATGACCTTACGAAAGGCGTCCAAACTAGCCGGCCCGCCACGGCCAGCGATGCGCTCGGCATGCAGCACGCCGGCGGAAACGATGACGGCGCGCAGCGTGCCCAAGGCGGCGGCCGCTTCCAGCGCCAGTTGCACCGCGATCTCGTCGGTGACGTTGGTCGCTTGAAATAGAAAGCCTTCAGGTAGCGCCAGCGGCAGGCGCACATCGGCCACCACACCGACCGCACCGCGTTCCGCAAAGTGCTGCACGCACGCTTCGCCCAGCCCCGAACTACCGCCAAAGACGACGATCGCGGGTTTGCTCATGGTGCACTCTCTTTCTGTTAGGCGAATTCAGTCTTGGCTTGAACTTGTAGGCCGAGGTCTTCGATGGCTTGCTCGCGCAGTTTGAACTTCTGAATCTTGCCGGTGACCGTAGTAGGAAACCGCTCGACGAACTGGATATAGCGCGGCACCTTGAACCGCGCCAGATGCTGCTCACAAAAGGCGCGCACCTCGTCGGCCGTGGTCGCGCAGTCACGTTTGAGCCGAATATAGGCCGCCACTTCTTCGCCGTACTTCGAATCGGGCACGCCAATCACTTGCGCTTCTTCGATCTGCGGATGCGAATAGAGCAGTTCTTCGATTTCGCGCGGCGCGATGTTCTCGCCGCCGCGAATGATCATATCCTTTTGCCGCCCGGTGATGCGAAAGTAGCCATCCGGCTGCCGCAAGGCGAGATCGCCGGTATGCAGCCAGCCGTCGGCATCGATCGCAGCCGCGGTGGCTTCCGGTTGTCGATAGTAGCCGAGCATGACATTGTGGCCGCGGCAGCAGAGTTCGCCCGATTGACCATCCGGCAAGGTTTTGCGCGTCACCGGATCGACAATCTTGACTTCGATATGCGGCAGCGGCGTCCCCACGGTGCCGACACGCTTTTCCATGGGATCGGCGGTCTTGGTCATCGTAATGAGCGGCGCGGCCTCCGTCTGGCCATAGGCGATGGTCAACTCGCGCACGCCCAGTTCGCTCGTCACGCGCTTCATCAACTCCAGCGGGCAAGGGCTGCCCGACATGATGCCGGTCCGCAGTGCATTGATTTCGCGCGACGCGAAAGTCGGATGCTCCAGCAGTGCGATGAACATCGTCGGCACGCCATATAGCGCGGTGCAGCGTTCGGCTTCGAGCGCCTGCAACGTCGCTTCGGCCTGAAATGACTCGTACGGAAAGACGAGCGTCATGCCATGCGTCGCCGCGCACAGCGTTCCCAGCACACAGCCGAAGCAATGGTACAACGGCACTGGCACACACAAACGATCCTCGCCCGTCAGGCGTTGTCGCTCGGCCGCATAAAAGGCGTTGAGCAGCAAATTGCGATGCGTCAGCAGCGCGCCCTTGGGATGCCCGGTCGTGCCGGAAGTGTATTGCAAACAGATCGGATCGTGGGGCGAAAGCTCGGCTTCGCGCTCGGCAAGCAGCGATGGCGATGTGGCAGCGCCAAGCTGCTCCAACTCTCGCCACGGCAGACGCTGCGGATGGTCGGCGCCGCGCAAGCGAATCAAATAGCGCAAGTGGGGAAAGCTGCGACTTTGAACATGCCCCGGCTCGCCATGCATCAGGTCGGGACAGGCTTCAGCCAGGATTTCGTCGAAGTTAGCCGTTTTGAAGCGATCAACGAGCGCCAGGCCACGCACTTCCGACTGCCCCAGCGTGTACGCCAACTCGGCAGGGCGATACGCAGGATTAATCGTCACCAGCACCACGCCCGCCCGCGCAGCAGCATATTGCAGCACCACCCACTCGGGCCCATTCGTGGCCCAGACGCCCAGATGCGAGCCGCGCTCGAATCCCAGCGAGATCAACGCCCGCGCGATGCGATCGACTTCGGCATCGAGCTGTGTCCACGAATAACGCAGCCCCCACTGCGAGAAAACCAAGGCGTCGGCCTCTCGGCGGCGCTCGGCCGTGGCTCGCACCGCTTGTCCGATGGTCAGCCCTTCGACCCAAGGTGTATTCGGCATGCCTGGCCCTTCCACGCGAAAGGAAGAGGAAAAGAAGGTGCCGCTTCGATTATAGGCGCTAGAATGAGAGAAGGAACCGTTATCCACCGCCTTCTCTTCGTCAGGCATTTGTATGCACACGCCTGTGATTTTGTCGGCCGTGCGGACGCCCATTGGCCGTTTGCAATCGAATTTGGGGAATTTGACCGCGCCACAGTTGGGTGCGATCGCCGTGCGCGAAGCACTGGAGCGCAGCAACCTTACGCCTGCGGCCGTGGACGAAGTGATTATGGGAAACGTCCTCGCGGCTGGCGTCGGTCAAGCGCCCGCCAGGCAGGCCGCGCTCGAGGCGGGGCTACCGCCGACGGTTGCGGCGCTCACCATTAATAAGGTGTGCGGATCGGGTTTAAAAGCGATCATGCTCGCCGACCAGGCGATTCGTGCCGGCGATGCGCAGGCAATCGTCGCCGGCGGCATGGAATCGATGAGCCATGCGCCGTGGCTGCTGGCACGCAGCGGGCCGAAGCTCGGTGACCGTGCGCTGGTCGATGCGATGCTACACGATGGTTTGACCTGTGCGTTCAGCAAGCGCTCGATGGGCGAGATCGCCGAACAACTCGCCAGCGCCGATGGCATCACGCGCGAAGCGCAAGATCAATACGCCGCCGAGAGTCATCGCCGCGCGCTTACGGCACAATTCACTGGCGCTTTTGCCGCTGAAATAGTTCCGGTCACCCTTGAAGCGCGCGGCCAGCAGCAAACCTTCGATCGCGACGAAGGCCCGCGCGCCGAAAGCACGCTGGAGAAACTTGGATCGCTCGCGCCGGCCTTTGGCGGCGGTTGCATCACCGCAGGCAATGCGTCGATGATCAGCGACGGCGCGGCGGCCGTGGTCGTCAGTTCGGCCGAACATGCCAAGGCAGCCGGTTTGCGACCGCTCGCGCGGATCGTCTCTACGGCGACTTCCGGCACCGCGCCGGAGGACTTATTCATCGCGCCGGTGAGCGCGCTGCGCACCGCGCTGGCCAAAGCAAAGCTGGCGCCGAACGACATCGACCTGTATGAAATCAACGAAGCATTCGCCGCGCAGATGCTCGCCTGTCTTTCGCGTCTGGAGCTCTCGCCAGAGAAGGTAAATATCAATGGCGGCGCGATTGCGCTCGGGCATCCGATCGGCGCTAGCGGCGCACGCGTGGTGGTGACGCTGTTGCATGCTCTGGCGCAGCAAAACAAGCGTTATGGTGCGGCCGCGCTATGTCTTGGCGGCGGCAATGCGGTGGCAGCTGTTTTCGAGCGTTTGTAGGCTCGGTATCTTGAATCGTCGGCGGCGACAACGACAATAGCGGCAATCTCTCCCCGCCTCTTTGGAGCTCGCCTGTGATGCCGTATCGCTTCTCGCGCCGCCTATTTCTCGCTTTGAGCCTTTGCTCGCTGACCGCTACCACCGCGCTGGCCAAAGAACCAGCCGCGACGCTGCCCAGCGCCGAACCCTCGGCGGTCGGACTCGATAGCCAGACGCTCGCCACGCTGACGACCGCGATGAAAGGTCATGTTCAGTCGAACGAGATCTCCGGCGCGGTCGTGTTGGTCGTCAAGGATGGCAAGATCGCTTATCACGAAGCTGTTGGCCAGCGTGATCTCGAAGCCAATCAGGCCATGACCCGCGATACGCTGTTTGCGATCGCTTCGATGAGCAAGCCGATCACTGGCGCGGCCGTGATGATTCTGGTCGACGAAGGCAAGCTGTCGCTCGACGATCCGATTTCGAAATACATTCCCGAGTTCAAAAACGCGAAGCTTAAGAGCGGTGAAGCGCCGCAGCGTGAACTGACCATTCGCGATGTCGTGACGCACACGTCGGGCCTAGGCGGCGACCAACGCACGATGGGCACCTTGCAGGAGACCGCGAAGAAATTGGCCGCGCGTCCGCTCGACTTCAGCCCTGGCGAGAAATGGCAATACAGCCCCGGCCTGACCGTCGCTGGCGCAGTGGTCGAGATCGTCAGCCAACAACCGTTCGAAGATTTCCTGCAGCAGCGCATCTTCGCGCCGCTGGGCATGCGCGACACGACCTTCAATCCCAACAAGGAACAGCAGTCCCGCCTGGCGAAGATCTATAAGAAGAACGGCGACGGCAAGCTGGAGCTGTCCGACAACTGGATCAGCGATTTCTCGAAGCCGTGTGTGCCGAATCCATCGGCCGGTCTGGTCTCGACCGCTCAAGACCTCGCGGCCTTTAATGCGATGGTGCTCGCCGGCGGCGAACTGAACGGCAAGCGCATCCTTTCGGAAAAAGCGGCCAAGGAACTGACCACCATTCACTCAGGCGAGAACACCACCGGCTTTACGCCTGGCAATGGCTGGGGCATTGGCTGGTGCGTGGTACGTGAGCCGCAAGGCGTGACCAAGCCGCTCAGCAAAGGAAGCGCCGGCCACGGCGGCGCGTTCGGCACGCAAGGCTGGATCGATCCCGCCAAGAACATGGCCTTCGTGCTGATGATCCAGCGCAATGGCCTGCCCAATGGCGACGCTTCGGCCATGCGTCACGACCTGCATCGCATCGCGGTGGAAGCGATTAATAAGTAAGCAAGCTCAGCAATGTTAACGCTAAGAAAAAGCAGTTATACAACATCGGACTCGAACCACTTGCTTACGCGTTAACTAATGAAACTTCACCGCTTTGCAATGCTTCATCTCAAGCCCACTCCAGATGACTGGAGGCACTGGAAGAGTTCGCTCAGCATCAGCAATCACGCGATTGAGATCAGACTACTGAACGTAAAGCGAGAGTCGAAACCGCACAGCGGGAATAGCCCATTGTCTCAAGGCTGGCTCATAAGTGCCAGCCTGACTTTAGCGGGGCTCCCGGAGCTCGACGAGAAACGTCGAATTGTTATCCCGATCGAGCTACGGGAGTCCTGCGAAGTAGCCATAAATCATATTGCCAATCTTATTTCAGTATTAGAGGGATGTTCGAGGACAGTCCTGTCTCCGACGCCGTGCCTCGGCCTCGAGTACGAAAGTGACGAAGAGCAATGTTATCTCGGGTCCAGCACTGGCATTAAAGCAAAAGGAGGGCAATTTGAGTTTGGATTGCGCCCGCCAATATCTAGGACGGATGCGAGCCTCATCAGCGCATTGTCTGATCGTACTAATGGCGTTGCCCTCTTAGCCGAATCGTACAGCGGTGGTGGAGCATCGAGTCGCTTTCGCGATTTTGTCCGACTGTTTGAACTAGCATTCCGGCTTCCAAGCTCACAGCTTTCAAAGAAATTGGCCAATTTTCTTCCGGCCGCAATGGGTTACACCCGGCAAGAAGTTCACAGTTGGCTAACCCTTAGAGACCCCCACAGTCACGCAGACTTTCGCAAGTCGAGTTTCATCGCAGTCGCTAGCGACGTTGCAGGATTTCTTAGACGCATGGAACAAGCGTGTTTGGATGTCCTATTCAATAAAGCGGAATGGATGAGTCCTACTAATACGCGCAGGAACATTTGGTTTCCCGATGCCTTCTCAACCTCCTCAACAGGTGAATCCATTTGCAGGCAGGGAACCAAGGGAAAGGCAATTATACGAATCCTTGACGAATATGGCGCATTCCCTTGTGACCTTGAAGCCGCACTTTCTAGCTTTGCCGAGAATAATATGTACGTGAAGATTGCAGACGCGTGAAAAGCCGTTTGTCCCGTTCAGGACGGAGAATATAAAAGTCGCATTCAAATGAAGAGTTTAGACACGCGTACCTATCGGTCGGCGAAGCTACAGAAGGCACCCCGTAGGCAGGTTAAGCCAGAGGTCGCATTCCATTCGTAGTGCAATTTTCCTCAATCGTAGTAAGCTTGAAAGTGGCCTTCGGTAAGTAACTTATGCCGGGCCTTTAGCACGTCTGTCAATTGATTCTGAATTCAGTTCGACGAACTCCACGCCGTCACCCAGACGGTCCCCTTGTCGTTGACTTTGACGACGAGAAACGCTTTGTCGTCGCCCCAGGCCAGCGATTTGTCCTTCTGTGCGTTGGTGCGCATCGGTTCTGGCATTTTGGCGATGATGTCGCTCAGATGGCGCGCTTGCTTGCTAGTGGGCGCGTGGGGCTCGCCGAGCGTTTCGACGATTTCATCGAGCGCGGCGCCCGACTTCACCGCCTGGGCGGCCTCCGGCGTGATCGGCGGGTAGGTCGTCGGGCCACAGCCCACAACGAGCGTCACAAGCAGCAAACCAGCAAAAATTCGGCGATGCATTTCGGTATCCAAAGAGGTGTAGAGCCAAAGTGTACTGAAGCATTGCGCCGCCCGGGGCCACGATGGCGAAGTTTTCGCAGTCGGGGCTAGGCTAAGCATTTCTACTAACCGCAGGGCGGTGGCGGCGATCCACCGGCGAGCGCCCCCGGGCCTGGCAATTTTTGACCTTCCACCCCCAGAAGTGGCCCGCTTTCGCGGACGCTACTTTGACGCGCCGCGAACGCCCGTCCATAATGAGACTTCCCGCCGCGTGCCTTACCTTCCCACCCCAGGCTGCGCCGCTGGCTTTGGTCGCCATCGATTTCTCTTTGAAAGGTTTGTTATGCGTTTGGCTTCGTTCGCATCGGTTGTTCTGTTGGCACTCTGCGCCGCGGTGGCTCAGGCCGACGACAAGGACTTCGCGCCTATCTTCGACGGCAAGACGCTGACCGGCTGGACCGGTTCGGTCGCTGGCTACACGGTCGAGGACGGCGCGATCAAGTGC
>JAEZGD010000698.1 GCA_023417165.1 Planctomycetota bacterium | reverse complement strand
GGCGCGAGCACCGCCGCCTGGTAGCCGCTGCCCGTGCCGATTTCGAGCACCTTATCCGTTGGTTGCGGATCCAGCGACTCGGTCATGTACGAGACGATAAACGGCGACGAGATCGTCTGCTGATCGCCGATCGGCAGGGCCATGTCGAAGTACGCATGCGGGCGATACTTAAAGGCTACGAACTTGTG
Source organism: Planctomycetota bacterium (assembly GCA_023417165.1). Taxonomy (GTDB): domain Bacteria; phylum Planctomycetota; class Planctomycetia; order Pirellulales; family Pirellulaceae; genus JAEZGD01. The sequence goes on along the minus strand of JAEZGD010000698.1, from coordinate 4,020 downwards.
CCGCTCGGTGGCGCGCATCGCATCCACAACACGTTCGTTCTTGATGCCCGAAGCGATAATCACTTCGTCCACCATCGCCGCGCGCATCTTTTCGTATTGCGCCGGCGTTTGAGCTTCTGCAACTGTCAGCCAAGCGACGACCGCCAGCACGGCGACGCAGCCTTTCCAGATCCATTCTCGATGCATCTCGACCTCCTGGATATCACCAGCCCCGTACGTTCGCGCATTCTAACCGGCCGCGTGGCGATTAACACGCGCCAGCGACAAGTTCCTAGACAGCGGACTTTTCGCTAGGGAGCCAGACCGGTACGCTAACCACAGCATTCCGACCTCTCACTCCCCTGCCCTTCCACTATGAAAACCAATCCCGTTAAACGCAAATTACAACGCGGTGAACCAACTTTTGGCACTTGGCTGTCGCTGGGCGATCTTTATGCCACGCGCGTGCTCGCCCGCATGGGCTGGGATTGGCTGACGCTCGATATTGAACATTCTGCCGTCGACTGGTCGCAGGCGGCCATGATCTTCGCCGCAGTCGCCGATGCCGGATGCGTGCCGCTGGCGCGTGTACCAGAAGGGACGCATCACTACATCAAACGCGTGCTCGACGCCGGCGCATGGGGCGTGGTGGTGCCGATGGTGGATACAGTCGAGCAAGCCAAGGTCGCGATCGCCGCCGCCAAGTATCCGCCCACGGGCAACCGCAGCGTCGGCGGCGGCATGCACAGCATGAACTTCGACGCTTCGCCAGGCGATTACTACGCGCATGCCAATGACGAAATCCTCGTCGTGCTGCAAACCGAAAGCCCGCTGGGAGTCGAAAACGCCACAGCCATTTACTCGTTGCCGGGCGTTGATGCCATTTTCGTCGGACCGAACGATTTGCGGGCTCAGATGCGCACCGCGCAAGGCGTCGACCCGACACCGCAAGCGCATGAAGAAATGATTCAACGTGTGATCGCAGCCGGCCAGAAGACGAGTTGCCCGACCGGGATCCATGCCATGGATCCGCAAAGCGCGCTCGCTCGCGCCCAGCAGGGAATGCAGTTCATCGCCGTAGGCAGTGATTTGCGCATGCTGGTGCAAAAGAGCCAAGAGACCCTGAAGGCGATCATGCCCGAGAAAACGGCGGCCGAACTAGCGCGTTACTAAGCGCAGCGACGGATTCTGCGGCTTGTACCGTCGATGACGACTCTAAGGCATCCACCATCAAAAGATGCGCTCCATTTTGCCACACCCTGGAGTTTTTTGACGTAGAGTTGCTGTTAAGGCATCACGGCGGGTGAACCTTGTTATAAGGAGAGGTGATGCTCTTGCAGATTCTCTTCGCGCTGGTTTGCTTGGCACTTGGCAGCAGCGCCGGATACGTGGCTGGATTGTTCAAAATCGGCTGGTGGTTCGCCGACGAAATTGATCAAGACCAGGCCAAAGAGTCACTCAAAAACCTGGAAGCCCTGACCTGCCGGGTCAGCGGCCAGGTTGCCGAGCATGCGCGCCGCGTCGAGGATGCTCAGCGTGAATTGAATAGCGCCGGCGATGCCCCTGGCGAGCAACCGCTCAGCCAAGCGGCCGAAGCGCTGCGCACCGCCAACGAACACTTGCAGGCGGAACTGCGCAAGGCGAAACGCGACCTCGAAAAGCAAGCCAGCGAACTCCAATCGCATCGCCGCGAAGCTCGCACCGATGGTCTGACACAATTACTCAACCGCCGCGCGTTCGACGAAGAAATCGATCGCTTGCCGCAGCGCATTGTGACCACGGGCATGGACGCGGCGCTGCTCTTGTTCGATATCGATCACTTCAAGCAATTCAACGATACCTACGGTCACCAGGTTGGCGATCGTGTGATCAAACACGTTGCTGATACCGTGCGGCAAACGCTGATGGGCCGCAATGTCGTGGCTGCGCGTTATGGCGGCGAAGAGTTCGCCGTTATTTTGGCGAGCAGCACTCCCGTTATGGCCGCGCGCGTCGCCGAAGAAGTGCGCGAAGCGATTGAAAGCAGCAAGCTAAAGCATCAGGGCCAGAATCTGGCTGTCACAATTAGCATTGGCTTGGCGACCACTTCGACGGGACTCGAAGCGGATCACACCGTCGCCGAAGCCGATACGGCTTTGTATGCTGCCAAACGCAACGGTCGTAATTGCGGGTATTTGCACGATGGCGAGCAAACGATCGCCATTCAAGAGCTGTTGCACAACAGCGGGGCATCTGCGCCGCTTCCGACGGCATCCGCGCCAGCACCAACGCCACCTCCGGTGGTTCCGACGGCAATCGAGCAAATGTCTGTCCGCGTCGAACGCGAGTTTGCGGAACTAGAAGCTGCGCTCCGCGCCGCCTCCGAGGATGATCAATCAGGCGGACGCGAGCGGCGCAAGCACCAGCGCAAGGCGTATCAGCGTGTCCACCAAATCGCGCCCATCTTGAGCGGACGGGTACCGCTGCCCGAGATGTTCGAACAGGTGCAGTTTCTGGATATCTCGTCAAGCGGTTTCGGCATGCTATTACCCGTACCGCCTTCGTTCAAAAACTTTGTTGTATCGCTCGATAAGCCGGACGGCATCGTCTATGCGCTGGCCGAAGTCGTGCGTATGCGGCGCAGCGCGATGCTCGATGCCAGTGGTCGACGCATGTGGGAAGTCGGCTGCCGCTTTACAGGTCGCATGCAATCCGCAGACTTCTGCGCGGCCAGCAGCGACAGCACATGGGCCTAAGCCACGACTTGGGCCAACTACCGCGCCGCTCGCGGATTGACCAGGAAGTACATCCGTCCATCTTCTGCGCCGCCGATGAAGTCGGGGATGCCGTTGCCATCAAAGTCGACGGTCGTCGGACTGACATCATGCCCTTCAATGTTGCGTGTGGCGAGTGCGCCAGCGGGTCGTAGCGTCCACTGCCCGTCTTTCGCTTCTACTTGCCGCCACAATTCTGCGTTCGCGGCATTGAGTAAGAAGTCGTCGCGGCCATCGCCGTCCCAGTCCGTAATGCACAGCTTGCGACGCCCGCTCCCGCCTGCCGTCCGCGCGTTGAGGCGAATTGGCTTGCCTTGCTCATCGACGAACGCGCGCCGCGGCGGTAGCAACACCAGCTGGCCGCCTTGCTTAGTACGTTCGAAAAAGCACAGATAGCCTTCGGTGTCCAGCATGACCAGATCGATCAGACCATCGTCATTAAAGTCATGCGCCACCGGCGTGGTACGCCACTGCGTGACCAGTTCTTTGCCTGTCGGCGTCCACCAGGTCCAAGCGGGCTTAGGAGTCGCACCCGTCCAGGCCACGGTGATTGGCTGCGGCGCTGCTAACTCAGGCAATCCCGTTTCCGCGCTACGACCTTGGTTCTTCAGCCATTCCACGCGTCCCAAAATCGAGTTGAGGATAATATCAGGCAGTCCATCGCCATCCCAATCGGCAATGCTGAATGTCGTGTACCCCCATTTGGCCTCAGCCGGGCCTTGAATGCTACCATTGGCACCGGCCAGCACGCGAAAGGTTTTGCCTCCGGCGCTCAATCGCTGCGGCGCAGCCCATTTCGGCGACGCTACCTTCGGACCACTTAGGTTCTCGAAGAACTCGATATAGCCCGCCGTATTGCCCGAGACGATGTCGATGTCGCCATCGCCATCCCAGTCAAAGCCCACAGGCGTCGCCAGCGCGCCGCACTTGAGCGTATCGGCCTCTTGCTGAAAGTACCGCGGCGCGCGGAATTGGGGCGTCATGCTGGCAGCATCGGCCTTGGTCACGTTTTCGATCAGCGCCACACGACCGTCTTCATCGCCCACGATCAGATCGAGGTCGCCGTCGCGATCCCAATCGAACGCGATCGGCACAATCATCTCCAAGTCCATCACCAGCGGCGTGCCAGTTTCATCCTGCAAGCGCTGCCCGGCCGCATATTGCGGTTCACGGCGACTGCCGACGTTCTCGAAGTAGGTAAATCCATCCAGAAATTCGCCACACAGCAAATCCAAGTCGCCATCGCCATCGAAGTCCGCAAAATTCGGCGACGGGCACCCAAATGTAT
>JAEZGD010000686.1 GCA_023417165.1 Planctomycetota bacterium | reverse complement strand
TGATAACTGCGCGGAAGCGCGCGGTGCCACGCTCAGGCGAGGGGCTGACATGCGATTGCTTATCGGTACTTGGGAAGTTTTGCGCGAAGCGGCCGACGACTGGATGGAGGACAAAGCTTCGCAATTGGGAGCCGCGATGGCATTCTATAGCGTGCTGTCGCTGGCGCCGCTGCTGGTCATTGCCATCGCGATTGCGGCGCTCGTCTTTGGCGAACAAGAGGCCAAGGACCAACTCGCCGGGCAGATGACCGAACTGATGGGGCCCGCCGGGGCCGAAGCCGTCGTCGAATTGATTCAGCAAGCCCAGCAACCACGCGCCGGCACGATCGCGGCCCTGTTAGGCTTGGCAACACTGCTATTTGGTGCATCCGGCGTCTTTGGCCAATTACAGGACGCGATGAACACGATCTGGGAAGTGAAGCCGCAGCCGCTGGGCGTGTGGGGCTATATCCGCTCGCGATTTCTCTCGTTCGCGATGGTGTTGGGAACCGGATTTCTGCTGCTGGCTTCGTTGGTGCTCAGCGCGTGGGTGACAGGCGTGAGCGATCTGTTAGCGCGGCAAATGGCCGGGCTCGATACGTTAGCGCAAATGGCGAATCAATTAATCTCGTTTGGCGTGGTGATGGTCTTGTTCGCGCTAATCTTTCGCATGCTGCCCGATACGAACGTCGCCTGGCGCGACGTATGGTTTGGCGCAGCAATCACGGCGCTGTTGTTCTCGATTGGCAAATACCTCATCGGTCTGTACCTAGGCACGAGCAGCGTGGGCAGCGCCTATGGCGCGGCCGGTTCGCTGGTCGTGCTGGTGCTGTGGATTTATTACTCGGCGCAGATCATGTTCTTTGGCGCAGAGATTACCCAGGTGTGGGCGAGTAAGTTCGGCTCGCGCTCGGTTGGTCAAACGCAAGTAGCCGATCAGCGCTTGCCGAGTTTGTTGCCCCATCAACGTACGTCCAGATCGGGTTAGCCGCTATTCGACGCTGGTATCTTGCCCATGCAACAGCGCGGCGATGGCGACTTCGGCGTCGGGTGTATCTTCGACAATGAGCCCATCGCGCAGCACGATGGCGCGCTTGGCGTTACGCGCGACCTGGGTATCGTGCGTCACCAAGATGATCGTGATGCCGTCACGCTCGTTCAGTTCGCGAAACAAGGTCATCACTTCGCGGCTGGTGCGCGAATCGAGATTGCCGGTCGGTTCGTCGGCCATCAGGATCGAAGGCTGATTCGCGAGTGCCCTGGCAATTGCCACACGCTGTTGCTGGCCGCCAGAGAGCTGGCCGGGATGGTGATCGAGCCGGTCGCCCAGTCCGACGCGCTCCAGCAGCAGCTTCGCCCGTTCGTGTCGCTGCCGGGCGGTCATCGAATGAGAATATAGCAGCGGCAATTCGACATTTTCGAGCGCGCTGGTGCGCGCAAGCAAATTGAAGTTCTGGAAAACGAACCCGATCCGTTGATTGCGCAGGATCGCCCGTTCATCGCGGTCCATGGTCGCCACTTCCACGCCTGCGAGCTGATAGCTGCCGCTGGTGGGCCGATCGAGACAGCCGAGCGTATTCATCAGCGTCGACTTGCCCGATCCGGAAGGCCCCAGCAGCGTGACATACTCGCCGGTGTCGATCGACAGCGTCACGCCGCGCAGCGCCGCCACTTCGACGTTGTCGAGTTGATAGATCTTGCGAATATCGCGCAGGTCGATGAGCGCCATCGCTCTATCTTAATCCATGCGGCCTCTTAGCCAAGCCAGGCTCAGAGCGGCAGCACGCGCGCTTCACAATCGAGCGCAGGGGGCGGCACCAGCGAGAGAGTCGCGTCGTCGCACAGGAACGTGCAATTCCGCCCGTGCGACTTGGCAGCGCTAATTGTCTCGCGCAATCGCTGCAGCAAATTGGACGAGGTGTCTGCGTCGCCCAGCCGCGCAACAGCGGTGCAGACGGTGATTTGAAGTTCCGTATCGAGCGCCATGAGGCGAGTCAGAGCGACTTGCTGGCGCAGACGCTCGGCCATTTCGGTGGCCTGGTCAGATGATTGGTCGTCCAGCAGTAGCGCGAATTGCTTGCCTTGCACGCGTGCCAGCGAGATGCCTGGCGGCAAAACTTCGCCAGCGATTTCCCAAATCGCCAGCAGCGCTCGGCGCGCGATCAGGGGGCCGTGCGAGGCATTCAGCGCTTGCAGGCCATCGACATCCAGCATCAACGCCCAGCCCCACTCGCCGGCGCTGCGTTGTTCGGTATGCGCGTGCCACGAATGCTCAAAGCACAATCGACCGAGCAGGCTGGCGGTAGCGTTCTCACGCAGCGTGGCGGCGAGCGCGGGTTCGTGGACGTCGCTGCCGAGCAGCTTCACGACGGGCTCTTCCAAGCGATTGCGCGCCGCATGCAGCACCGCTAAAACTTGCGTGAGCGCGACATTCAACTTTTCGGCGCCCGCCGTAGCGTCGTCGCCATGAAACTGCAAGCTGCCAAGCTCGGCGCACACGGCTCGCAGTTGTGCCGACGCTTCCGAAGCGCAGGCGGTGGTTTCTTCGCGTGCGGCCAACACGGCGGCGTCTTGCGTGCGCAAATAGGCGAGCGGTTCGAGGGTCGTTTGGAACTGTTCGAGGCAACCGTTGGCCAGGCTGTTGAGGTCGATGGCGGAATTGGTCAATCCATCGCCATCGAGCACGTCCGCACGGCGGCGACGGTCCCACTCTGCCAGTTCAGATTCGAAGCGATCGAAGCTGCGACCGAGTTGCTCCAGCACTTGCGACAGCGGATGCTCGTCCGACGAAGCTTCAGCCACTTCGTCTGCGGATTCTTCGGGCTCGGCGACTGCCGCCGGCTCGTCGATGTCTGGTTCTTCCGTCGACGCTTCCTGAATATCTTCGGACGTCTCAGCACTGTGCGGCGCGGAGACGTGCTTGTTCTTTCGGCGTAGTTGGAAACGCTGCCACTGAGGCGGGCCGACGCCAAGATAGACCGCGGCCGCAAAACCGACGCTAAGATTCGCGGCGGCCACCGTAAAGACAAACAGCACCAGCAGGACGCTTCCAGCCATGCTCAACTATAGGTCGCCCAGGCGGCTGGAAGCGCAGGTGCGATTGCACCGGCAATAGCGATTGTGCGAGCCAGCGAGAGTTACATCTTCTCAGCCGTCTTGATGCCGAGCAGGCCGAGCCCTTGTTGCACGGTGCGCGCCATCAGGT
>JAEZGD010000638.1 GCA_023417165.1 Planctomycetota bacterium | reverse complement strand
GGGCATCGGCAGGCAGATCGCGTTCCATCATCACCGCTAGATGCAGCGCCGGGCAATGCGGCTGCAACGGATCACGCACGATCTCGGCGACGCGTCGCACCGCGCTGAGGCGATCGATGGGATCGCTAATCGCCTGATCAACCAGCAATTGCAACACCTCGGAACGGAGCGGCTTGCCCCCTTTTCCGGCGGCTGTGTAGCATTCTTTCCATTTCGCCTCCCATTGGTCAGGCGGAATGCGCGAAAGCTGCAGAAAGACATCTTGCGCCTGCGAGCGCAGGCGTGGATTGGCGGGCTGTGCAAAGGCGCGCGAGGAACGCTGCGCATCGAGCGAGGAAAGCAACTGCGTCGGGTCTTGCTGGCACGCCAAGGCCAGCGATTGTATCTGCGACGCCAGGCGTTCGGCAGCATGCGTCTCGCCCGCCATAGTCAGTTTCTCATAACGTTCAATCGTCGCTAGATACCGTCGCCAGGTTTGCGGTTGATAGACATACGGCGGGATCGGCTGCGCCGCCAGATCGGCCGCGGTCTGCCAATAGCTTTTTAGCGTCGGTGGCACGGTGGTCGGCGCGACGACAGTCGGTGTCGAAGGCTCGTAGGCATCATCCTTCCAGCACAAATCAATGCGATTGGCCCGGCGCTGGCCTTCGGCTCCGTGTGGTAACAGCCATGGCGTCTGCCTCGCACGATAGTGAGTATGCACCCAGTGACTCGTTTGCGCACTGGTATAGGCCAACAGCTCGGCGACATTGATGCGCCCACTATCATCCACATCGATTGCAGCGCCGCGCAGGCCTTCGATCCAAAAATGGGCGAAGGTCGTGCGCCCCCACATCGGGCAGTCCCACGCTAACTCGTTCACATCCGAGGCGCACACCACCACCAGATTCGGAATCTCGCGGATCTCGGCATCCAACTGGTGCAGCTTCAGCGCAAAGTCGTTCTGCAACATGCCGAGCGTGACATCGCATTCAAAATGCACCGTATCAAGCACCAGCACCTTATGCTGTTCCGGCGGCAAGGTTCTCACATGCGCGAGCAAACGCGAAATGCGCTGGCGTCGTTCAGGCTGCTGCGGCGACAAATCGTTATCGGCCAGCAGGTACATCCCTTGATCGTCGACACCACCATGTGCCGAAATGAACAGCATCCAAGTCCGCGCGGCGCTTTGCGGCGCAATCTCAGCCAATTGGGTTTCAAACAGCAGGCGTTGTGGCTGTGGCTTCGCATGCCAAAAATGTCGCGCCCAGAACGACCGATGCGCTCCATCGCCAATGGCGCTCGCTAAATCTTGGAGACTGTTCCAGCCATACAAGTTGTGCGGCACGCTTAGGTTCTGTTCATAGCCCGCGCCTAGCAAGACAAACTCCACACCGCGCGGTGGTGCAAACAAGGCCGACAAGTATAAGAATCCGCCGCTCAACAGCACGAGGACCACGCCTCCAATGCCGAGCCTCCACGCACGACGATTCCAACGGCGACGCGGCGCGCTGCGCCATGCAGGCGGCGCTGCCACGACGCGCTGCAATGGCGGCGCGGCTTCGCTTTCTTGCGTTGGCGACGGGGCAACGACAGGCGGAAGCAAATCAAGATCGGCAGGCATCGGTGCAATCCAGGCGGGGCGCTGCGGTTGGAAACAGCGAATTGATCGGTAGGGACGAAGACGCGCAAGCTGCCGCGCAATCGTCGCCCAAACGTAGCTGCGCCTAATGCCCCTCGCAAACGGCAAACACCAAGCGGGCATGGCAGGCGAAATCGCTAAAAGCGGCGTACTCGCTTCGACCGGCAACTTCGCAGGCAACCGCTAGAAATTCTCACCGCTTGATCCATTCCTGCTGCAAGCAGACGGCTGCGATTTCCGAAGAACGTGAGCAGTGTTGATATTTCTCAACACCCACGGATGACCGCCAGGTAACGCTACGGACAGCGCCGCGCTCCCGACCACCAAGGTTGTGGAATGATTCCGCTGTTTCGTTTTCCGTCAGCTAATCGCCCACTGCGCATCGAGACTCCTTTGGGTGCCGATGCGTTGGCCCTCTTGGCCTTGGAAGGCCATGAAGGGGTTTCAGAACTGTTTTCGTTCCGCCTGCGCTTGGCGGCGGATCGCTATACCAACGTCCCCTTTGAGAAGTTGCTGGGACAAGCAGTCACGCTACACATCGCGGCCAGCGATCTGGGCGCCCGGGTGATTCATGGAATCGTCACGCAACTCGAGCGCCAGCAAGACGACGAAGAGCTGGCTTACTACGTCGCGGTCGTCGAGCCGCAAGTCAAACTCGCGGCGCTCAGCTATCAGTGCCGCACCTTTCAGCAGCTCAGCACGCCCGACATCTTGAAAGAAGTGCTCCACGGCATCGACTTTCAACTGCAATTGAGCGGCAGCTATCTCAGCCGCGACTACACCACGCAATACAACGAAAGCGATTTCGCATTCGCCTCGCGATTGATGGAGGAAGAAGGACTCTTCTATTTCTTCAAGCATCGCGAAGACGGCCACACACTGGTCATTACCGACGAAGTTGCCAATCTGCCGCCGCCAGGACTAAGCGAAATCATCCTGTTTGAGGCCGATAGTGGCGGCGTCCGCGCCTTGCCACGAGTTTGGCAATGGTCGAAGCGGCAGCAACTAGTCGCCACGCGATTTTCATCGCGCGATCAATGCTTCGAAGTGCCCAAGCAACGATTCGATGCCGATGCGGGCCTTGCCAGTGAAGCCAAGATTGGTCAGACGACGCACCCGCTGCTGCCGCGCGAAGACGAGCAAGAGCGCTACGTCTATCCTGGCGAGGTAGCGCAGCGGTTCGACGGGTTAACGCCGAGCGGCGGCAATCGTTCCGACGATTTGAACCACATCTATACCGAAAAGGACCGGGCTGTCCGCTTAATGGCCGAAGCGGCCGCGGTGGAAGCCTTGGTGGGACAAGGCATCAGCAGTTCGCTGGCGATCATCCCAGGCCGCAAATTCTCGCTTGCGCAACACGGTTGGGGCGATGGCAAGTATTTCACGCTCCGCGTCGAACATCGTGCCGAGATGCGCTTGCCGGCGCGATCGAGCGACGATGGCCTGGCGTTCACGTATGAGAACCAGTTCATCGCACTCGCCGATGGCATGCCCTATCGCACGCCGCGCCGCACGCCCAAGCCGCGCATCACCGGTCCACAAACAGCTACGATCACAGGCCCCGAAGGGCAAGAGATTTTCGTCGACAAGTACGGGCGCGTCAAAGTGCTCTTTCCGTGGGATCGCCAGCACGCGGCCAACGCCGACAGCTCCTGCTGGGTGCGCGTGGCGCAGTTCTGGGCAGGCCAGCGCTTTGGCGCTTTCTTCTGGCCGCGCATCGGCCAGGAAGTGGTGGTCGC
>JAEZGD010000651.1 GCA_023417165.1 Planctomycetota bacterium | reverse complement strand
ATCGAGGTTTATGCGCCCGCTTCGCTCGGGCCATAGAACTTGCCGAATACCATGCGACCAGCGCTGGTTTGCAGAATGCTGGTCACGCTGATGCGCACGATTTGCTGCAAGTGCTCGCGGCCCCCTTCGATGACGACCATCGTGCCATCGTCGAGATAGCCCACCCCCTGCCCCGGCGCTTCGCCAGGCTTGATCACCTTGACGTGCACGATCTCGCCAGGCAAGAAGACGGGCTTCAGCGAGTTGGCAATATCGTTGAGATTGATGACCGGCACGTTATGCAGCCGCGCGACTTTGTTCAGGTTGTAGTCGCCGGTGACGATCTTGCCTTCGAGATGCTTCGCTAGGATCACCAGCTTCATGTCGACAGGCTGGCCGACCATCTCTGGCAATTCCTGCTCATAGATTTTCAGTTCGACGTGATCTTTGCTGCGCAGCTTGTTAAGTACATCCAGCCCGCGGCGACCACGCTCGCGGCGCAGCTTGTCACTGCTGTCGGCAATGCCTTGCAGTTCGCCTAACACGAATCGCGGCATGATCAATTGATTGTCGAGCACGTTCGTATCGACCAGATCAGCGATGCGACCGTCGATCACCACGCTGGTGTCTAAAACGTAAGGCTTCAGCCCCTTCACTTCCTTGGCGAACTCGACATAAGGAATAATGAAGCGGAAATCGTCCTTCGTCTGCATCAAGAGACTGATGCAGAAATAGCACAGCACCATGCCCACCACCAGACGTACGCCGGTACTTGCCGCGCGTTGGTCGAGGACCGGCGTCAGCGCGATACCGAGCACATACGTCAAGAACAGGCCGATGATGATGCCAAAGTACACGCAGGTGATGATCTCGAGGCGTTTGCGTGGAAACACCATGTCGATGATCATGATGCCGACGGCGGCTCCTAGCACGCCCAGAAAGACCGACCAGGTAAATAGCCAGCCGTAATCGCCTTGCGGCAGGCTTTGCGCGATCGAGACCCCGACGCCTGCCGCGACAATTAAAAACACCGCGCGGAGAATCCACAGCGGCATGTCAGCTTTAAACGCTTCCACCATAGGAGAAACAACGCCGCCCAGGGCGGCAAATGTGGATCTTCAGCCGCGAGTTTCTGGTAACTACAAGCGGGCGGCGAAGGGGCAGGAATACCCCAGTATAGTTGGGGTCCGAAGCAGTGCCAAGTTGTCGCATTAACGTTGCAACTTCTCGTATTGGGCATCGCAATAACGATCGGTCATGCCCGCCAGGTAATCGCCCACCGAACGTTCTAAACCGACATCCTGGGCGCGACGGCGATAACGCTCGGGCAGCAATTCGGGCCGTGCGAGAAAACCAGCAAAGATCGCTTTCAACCGTCGCTGGGCTTCGACACGCACATCCAAGATGCGCTGATGGCGATAAACCCGTTGGTACAGGAATCTTTCTAACTCTACCTTCTGCGCGGCCAACTCGGGCGTAAAGTCGATGCGAAAATTCGCGCGGGCTTCGGTGGCGGAACGAAAATCGGCCGCCGCCAATAGTTTGCCGTTCACGCGCAATAGCTCAGTCACCTGGCGATCGATCAACTCATGCACAATCGCCTTGCGTTCTTCAAAACCGGTGAGCAGGCCATATTTTTGTCGCACACTTTTCATGGTGTCGCGAATCAGCGGCAACTGCTCGAGTTCTTCGATCGTCACAAAGCCGAGCTTCACCGCATCGTCGGTGTCGTGGGCATCATAGGTCATGCTGTCGGCAGCATCGACCACCTGCACCTCGAGCAACGTGCCGTCAGGCGAGGCCTTTTTCTCGGCGCGCGTCAGCTGCCCTTCCAGCACTTCGTACGTCAGATTCAAGCCGGGAAACGACTGATAGCGCGTCTCTAATTCCTCGGCGATCGTGAATGCATAACGATTGTGCGAAAAGCCGCCCAGCGCGTGCAGGCATTCGTCGAGCGCGTCCTCGCCCGCATGGCCAAAAGGGGGATGCCCAATATCGTGAAACAGAGCCAGGGCTTCGATCAAATCTTCGTTCAGCCGTAAGGCGCGGCCAATCGTCCGGGCGATCGAAGCGACTTCCTGCGTGTGCGTTAATCGCGTGCGGTGATAGTCCCCCATGTCGCCGGTGAAGACCTGCATCTTGCCACTCAAGCGGCGATAGGCCGACGAGTGCAAAATGCGGTCGCGATCGCGCTGATAGGGACTGCGGTAGGGGTGCGAAGGCTCTGTGCGTTTTCGCCCACGCGAATCGACGCTCCGCATGGCAAAGGGCGCAAGCAGCAGCGCTTCGCGCTCGGCAAATGATTGCACTCCGGTCCAGTCGTCGGGGGTGGGGCTGGCCATGAAATGTCGGTCCAAGATTGCCTGAAGTCCTTCTCTGTCAGAAGTTTATGCCGCCGCAGGCGTGGCGCGTAGGCCGGGTGCGGCCCGCCGCGGCTCCGCGGTCCCATGTTGTCCCCTGGTCGCCGCCATGTTAGCGTGGAAAGTTTGGAATCCCCTTTTCTACGCCAGTAGTAGGCAGGTGATGAGCCACGAGCCCGAGACTGCGAACCAAACGGCCGAGAAGACATCGTCCGACTCGATCACGATTCGCGGCGCTCGGACGCATAATCTGAAGAATGTCGATATCGATATTCCGCGCGATCGGCTGGTCGTCATCACCGGCCCCAGCGGCAGCGGCAAAAGCAGTCTGGCGTTCGATACGCTGTTTGCCGAAGGCCAGCGCCAGTACATCGAAAGCCTGTCGGTCTATGCCCGGCAGTTTCTGCATCAGCTCGAACGCCCCGATGTCGATTTGATCGAAGGGCTGGAACCAACGGTCTGCATCGATCAACGCCCTGGCAATCAGAATCCGCGCAGCACGGTCGCGACCGTCACCGAGATCTATGACTACTTGCGCCTGCTGATGGCGCGCTGCGGCGAAGCCAGTTGTTACAACTGCGGCGCGCCGATTCGACAGCAATCGGCGCAGCAGGTCCAAGAGCGCTTGCTCAGCCTGCCTGAAGGGACCAAAACCATCATCATGGCGCCGCTGGTGCGTGGGCGGCGCGGCCAGCACGCCGAGGTCTTTCAACAAGTTCGCAAAGCGGGCTTCGTGCGCGTGCGCGTCGATGGCCAAGTAGTCGATCTCGATCACTTGCCCGAGCTGAACGCCAAACAGAATCACACGATCGATGCGGTCGTCGATCGCGTCATCATCCGCCCCGGCATTGAATCGCGATTGAGCGAATCGATTGGTCTGGCGGTAAAGCACAGTGAAGGCCTGGTCGCGGTGCTGTACTACGACGAAACGAACGGCGAAGGGACGTGGCGCGACGTGCTCTATAGCACTAAGTACGCCTGTCCCGAGTGCGGCGTGAACTTCGAAGAGCTAGAGCCGCGCACCTTCAGCTTCAACAGCCCCTACGGCGCTTGCCCCGAATGCGAAGGTCTCGGCGAGCGCATCGAATTCGATCCCGACTTGGTCCTGCCGGATCCCACCCTGTCGCTAGCCAGCGGCGCGATCGCGCCGTGGAAAGGCGGTAAGCCCGCGGAAGAGAAAAAACGCCGGGCGGCGCTCGAACCGTTCCTCACGGCGACGAAACTGACCTGGGAGACACCGCTCAGCGAGTACAAACCCAAGCAGCGCGAAAAGCTGCTGTTGGGCGACGACAAGAAATTTCCTGGCCTGCTGACGCTGCTTGAAAAAGAACTGGCCACCGCTACCAACGAGGCGCGACAAAAGCAACTCGCCACCTTTCGCGGCAGCGTCGTCTGCCGGGCGTGCGGCGGATCGCGGTTGCGTAAAGAAGCCAACAGCGTGCGCCTGGCTGGCAAGGCGATTCACGAGATCACGCGGCAAACCATTGGCGAGGGCCGTGGCTTCTTCGCCGGGCTCAGCTTTCCGCCTTCGTTGGAACCGATCGGCGAACCGTTGGTCGAGGAAATCAGCAAACGCCTGGCGTTTCTCGATAAGGTCGGCGTCACGTATCTCACGCTGGATCGCGCGGCCGATACGCTCAGCGGCGGCGAATTGCAACGCGTTCGCCTGGCGACCAGCATTGGCAGCGGCCTGGTCGGTGTGTGCTATGTGCTCGACGAACCTTCGATTGGTCTGCATCCACGCGACAACCAACGCTTGATCGAAGCGCTCCGCGACTTGCAACAGCAAGGCAACACCGTGATAGTTGTCGAGCACGACGAAGCAATCATGCGCCAGGCCGATTGGCTGATCGATATCGGCCCAGGCGCCGGGCAGCACGGCGGCTCTGTGGTCGCTCAAGGCACGCCGGACGAGGTGCAAGCCAACGCGAACTCGCTCACCGGCACGTACCTGGCAGGCAATACGAAGATTGAAGTGCCCACCAAGCGTCGTCGCGCTTCGAAAACGCGTTCCATCACCATCGAAGGCGTCACGACGAACAACCTCAAGAATGTCACGGCTCACTTTCCACTGCATGTGCTGTGCTGCGTGACGGGCGTCAGCGGTAGCGGTAAAAGCTCGCTGGTGAACGAAACACTCGCCCGCGCGCTGGTGCGCCGCTTGGGCGGAGTGGCAGCCAAGCCTGGCCCGCATACTAGCCTGCGCGGCGCTAGCCAGATCGACAAGATCATCGAGATCGACCAAACGCCCATCGGCCGTTCGCCGCGCAGCAATCCGGCGACCTATATTGGCGCGTTTGACGAAATTCGCAAGATCTTCGCCGCCACGCGCGAGTCGAAGCAGCTTGGCTACAAGGCGAATCGCTTCAGCTTCAATGTCGAAGGGGGCCGTTGCGAAGAATGCCAAGGCCAAGGCCTCCAGCGCATCGAAATGTACTTCCTTCCCGATCTGTACGTCACGTGTAGTGCGTGCGACGGCAAGCGGTTCAATCGGCAAACGCTGGCGGTCAAATGGCGAGGCAAATCGATCGCCGACGTGCTCGATATGTCGGTCGACGAAGCCGCCACGTTCTTCGAGAATTTCGAGAGCCTGCATCGCTTGTTCGTCAGCCTGCAAGACGTGGGGCTGGGTTACTTGGGTCTCGGCCAAGCCTCGACGACGCTCAGCGGTGGCGAAGCGCAGCGCATCAAGCTGGCTGCGGAGCTCGCGCGGGTTGATACCGGGCGCACGCTATATTTGCTCGACGAGCCGACGACCGGCCTGCACTTCGACGACATCAAGAAGCTGCTGCTGGTGCTGCACCGCCTAGTCGACAAAGGCAACACCGTGATCGTCATCGAGCACAATGTCGACGTGCTGAAGACCGCCGACTGGCTGATCGACCTGGGACCGGAAGGTGGCTCGGGCGGCGGTACCATCACGGCCGTCGGCACGCCTGAAGAACTCGCCTTCCGACTGGACGACAACCACACCGGGCGTTACTTGCGTCCGCTGCTCGAAACTGTCAGCGTCACGCGCCGCGCTCGGTGATCTGATCGAGTGCGACAAGATTTCGCCATAGTGGACCCACCCAAAGGAAGCAGTGGCGACAATGGTAACTGCTCGGGACCTGCCGCTAGGCCGTGCGCGGTTCCGCTGTGAACCCTTTCCGCCGTTCCCATCTCTATCCCCGGCGGGTATCTTGAAATAGGTGGCGGCGCGAGTGTTAACGACTTTCGGGTGGTGTCTATGTCTTCGGCTGAATTGCAGACGTCTCAAAATCCACCGGTTCCCCTGGAACCGAGTAAACCGTTCGAAATCAACTTGGCGCCGCGAGTGAAATCGCTGCCTCCGTACCTGTTTGCACGCATTAACGCGCTGCTGCACCAAAAACGCAAAGCAGGCGACGACGTCATTGACCTGGGCATGGGCAATCCCAGCGACCCCCCACAGGAACTGGTCATTGAACAATTGGCCAAGGCGGCCCGTGATCCGAACAATCACGGCTAGAGCAAGTCGAACGGCATCTTGAACTTGCGACGCGAAGTCGCGGCCAAGTACGCGCGCAAGTACGGCGTGCGACTCGATCCTGAATCCGAGATCATCGCCTGCTTGGGTTCGAAGGAAGGCTTCAGCCACATGTGCCTGGCGCTGATTGGCCCTGGCGATAATGTGATTTCGCCTGCGCCATTCTTTCCGGTGCATATGCATGCCGTTCACCTGGCGGCCGGCAACGTCATCACGCTGGAAGTCGCCGATAGCGACAAGTTCCTATCGAATATTGCCTACACCTGCGAGCACCTGTATCCCAAGCCGAAGCTGCTGATCATTAACTATCCGCACAATCCGTCGACGGTGACGATTGAGCCGGGTTTTTATGCGGATATCGTCAAGCTCGCCCGCAAGTACGGGTTCATGGTGATCAGCGATTTCGCGTATGCCGACGTCGCGTACGACGGCTATCTGCCGCCGAGCTTCTTGGCCACGCCAGGCGCTCGTGAAGTCGGCGTCGAGTTCACCACCATGAGCAAGGGCTATAACATGGCAGGCTGGCGGGTGGGCTTCTGCAGCGGCAACGCCGAGATGGTCCGCGCCCTCGGCGTGATCAAAGGCTATTACGACTATGGCATGTTCGCGGCCGTACAGATCGCGGCCATCATGGCGCTGCGTCATACCGATGCCGCCGTCGAAGAGCAGTCGAAGATCTATCAGGGTCGTCGCGACGTGCTGTACGAGGGCCTGAAGCGTCTGGGCTTTGAACTCGAAAAGCCGCGCGCTGGCATGTTCGTCTGGGCAAAGTATCCCGAGCCCTGGCAAAGCAAGATGAACGCCATCGACTTCTCGATGATGCTGCTCGAAAAGGGCGACGTCGCGGTCAGCCCCGGCACCGGCTTTGGTCCCGCTGGCGAAGGCTATCTGCGGATGTCGCTGGTCGAGAACGAAAATCGCCTGCGCCAAGCGGTCCGCCAGATGGGACGCTGCCTGCAAAATGAACTGAAGGGCCAGGAAAAGCAGGCCACCTCGGTTTAGCCGGGCCGTTTGTGGCGAAGTTGCCCCCCTCGTCCGGAGCGGTCGAGGGAATTTGCAGTGCGAAGTGCCGATTCGCCCTGCTTGGAACAAAACTGCCAAGCCTACGAAGACACTCGAAGTCTCTCTAGATTGACGCCCCTGTGCGAACGCCGCCGCGAGCATTAGAATTGGCCGAGTTTGCCAGCACAGCGCCCAGACTTTAGGGAAGTGCGCAAAAAAAGAGGGCTCTTGTTCGCCGCAACAAGAACCCTCCTCGTTTGGCTGTCCATTCGTTGGTTGTGACACCAACGTCTGGAGACCCACAGCCGTACGTGTCCTATCGGGAGCTTTGCGCAGGCGACTTTAAGTTGTGGCAGCCTGGCGGAACAAACAGCACAGATTACTTTCGGCACCACGCGCACTCTGACAAAGATTCGCGTTCTATCACTCAAGAAAGTCACATGCCAGAAATTGCGAAGCTCGCTTTGGAAGATGGCACCGTTTACACCGGCAACGCATTTGGCGCAGCTGGCGAAGTCGACGGCGAGGTGGTCTTTAATACCTCGATGACCGGATACCAAGAAATTTTGACCGATCCGAGCTATCGCGGGCAGATCGTCACCATGACGTATCCCGAGATCGGCAACTATGGCATCAACGAAGAAGACGTCGAAAGCGCCAAACCCCACCTGGCTGGGTTCATCGTGCGAGAGAACAGTCGCATCGCCAGCAACTTCCGCTCGCAAGGCCAGCTAAGCGATTACCTGGCCAAACATGGCATCGTGGCCATGGCGGGCATCGACACCCGCGCGCTGGTGCGAAAGATTCGCACAACCGGCGCGCTTAAAGGCATTATCTCGACGATCGACTTGGACGACGCCAGCTTGGTCGCCAAGGCCAAGGCCAGCCCCGGTTTGGTGGGGCGCGATTTAGTGCGCGAAGTTCTGCCCGATAGCCCGCGCGGCTGGGAAGAAGAACTGAGCCGCTGGAACAAGTTCGACGCCAATCCCACTGGCCGCCCCCTCGCTGGCAAAAAAATTGTCGCGCTGGACTACGGTATGAAGTGGGACATCGCCCGGCACTTGTAC
>JAEZGD010000602.1 GCA_023417165.1 Planctomycetota bacterium | reverse complement strand
GGATAAGACGGCTCGCCCGGCTGACCATCGAGTCGAGCATAACGCAGCACCACCTGGCCGTTTTGCTCGAGCGCCGCGAGCGTGTCGGCATCGCGGGGGACAAACTTTCCTTCCGCGTGGGCGACGGGCAAATACATCTGCTCAATGCCTTGCAAGAAGACGCACTTGTTGCTGGTAACGTTCAACTGGACCCAGCGGTCTTCAAACTTGCCGCTGTCATTCAGTGTCAGCGTCGCGGCCTGCTCACCAGGCGCCACGTCGGCTAGCAGCACGCCCGCTTTGATCAGGATTTGAAAGCCATTGCAAATGCCCAGCATGAGCTTGCCCGCGGCTTTGAATTCCTCCAGCACGTCGCGCAGATGGTGGCGCAACTGAACGGACAGAATCCGTCCACTGGCGATGTCATCGCCATAGCTAAAGCCGCCAGGGAAACACAGGATTTGCGCCCCGGCGACGAGTTGAGGCTCTTCTAGCAATTGCTGAATGTGAGCGAACTGCGTTTGCGCGCCGGCCTGCTCGAAGGCGAAGGCCGATTCGCGATCGCAGTTAGTGCCGGGAGCTCGCAGAACTAAAACGCGGGGTGCCATGACATAAAATCCGAATATCGATGGTCGAAATCCGAAACAAATCCAAATTTCAGAAGTCTAAAATCCAAAACATCGCCGACGGCGTGAGCTTTGGATTCTGAAATTATTCCGGATTGTCTGCTGCGGATTTCGGATCTGAGTTACTACCACGCCAGCGGTTTTTGCCAGGCGGCTTTTAATGTCGCAATGTCGGCATCGATCGCGGCGCGGCCGGTGGTGAGAATCTGCACGCGCCCGCTCGCGGTCACTTCGCCTAGGTGCGCGAAAGGAACATCGGCCACGGCAGCTTCAAACGCAGCGACGTTCTCGGGCGCGACTTCGCACAAAAAGCGACTGTTCGATTCACCGAACAGAATCGCCAGGAAGCGATCCGGCAGCGACATGCTGTCGAGTTCGTACGGCACGCTGCCCGTCTCGATCGTCGCCCCAAGTCCGCCAGCGAAGGCCATTTCGGCCAGCGCCACGGCGAGACCGCCTTCGCTGAGATCGTGGCAAGCGCGGACCAGACCGTGCTTAATGGCGCGATGCACGCTGGCGAAGATGTCTTCGGCCAATTCGAAATTCACCTGCGGCACCTTGCCGCCAGCGACCTGATGCAGCATCGCCAGGTGAGAACCGCCGAGTTCGTTCTTCGTCAGGCCAATAATGTAAATCTTATTGCCTGCGGCTTTGAAATCCATCGTGACGCAGCGGCGCACGTCGTCGACCTGGCCCATCGCGCTGATGAGCAGCGTCGCGGGAATGCTGATCGTACGGCGTTGACCATCCTCGCCGACATAGCTGAACTCGTTGTTCAAGCTGTCTTTGCCGCTGATAAACGGCGTTTGTAGGGCGACCGACATGTCGTGGCAGCCAAGGGCCGCACGCACCAGCGAGCCGAGCGTTTCCGGACGATCGGTATAGCCCCAGCAGAAATTATCCAAGATGGCGATACGTTTGGGATCCGCTCCCACCGCCACGCAGTTACGCATCGCTTCGTCGATCGCGCTGGTGGCCATGTGATACGGATCGAGATCGCCATACCGCGGGTTCATGCCGCATGCGATCACCAGACCGCGCCGCGAGCTGAGCACCGGGCGAAGCACCGCGGCGTCGCTTGGGCCGTCGTTCTGAATGCCGACCAGCGGCTTGATCACGCTGCCGCCTTGGACTTCATGATCGTACTGGCGGATCACCCATTCCTTGCTGGCGATGTTCAACGAGCCCAGCAAATCGAGCAGGGTTTGCTCCAGATCGTGGATGCGAGGCAATGCCAGCGGCACGAAGGTAGGCGGCGTAAAGGTGGCGTCGCGCACGACTGGCGGACGGCCCTTGTGCAAGAATTCCATCGCCATATCGGCGACTTGCTGATCTTGGTACTTCAGCACCAGGCGGCCGGTCGGCTTGAACTCGCCGATGGCAACCGCTTCAACTCCTTCGCTGGCGCACAGCGCGTGGAACTCTTCCCACTTCGCAGGCGGAACCGCCAGCACCATGCGCTCTTGCGCTTCGCTGATCCAGATTTCGGTATACGAAAGCCCAGCATATTTGAGCGGGGCGCGATCGAGCCAGACTTCGGCTCCGGTATCTTCGCCCATCTCGCCGACCGCACTGCTAAAGCCGCCAGCGCCGCAGTCTGTGACCGCGTTGTACAAGCCGCGATCACGCGCCGCGAGCAGTACGTCCATCACCATTTTCTCGGTGATGGCATTGCCGATTTGCACCGCGCCGCCTGAGAGCTTTTCGCTTTCGTGCGTCAGTTCGGCAGAGCTAAACGTCGCACCGTGAATACCATCGCGGCCAGTGCGTCCGCCAATGGCCACAATCAGGTCGCCAGGGTGAACCTGCTTGAACGCTTTGTCGACCGGAATCAGACCGACATTGCCGCAGAACACCAATGCGTTGCCGACATAACGCTCGTCGAAATAGATCGCGCCATTGACGGTCGGAATGCCCATGCGATTGCCGTAATCGCGCACGCCGCTAACCACACCGCGCATCACGCGTCGCGGATGCAGCACGCCAGGCGGAAGCTGCTCGAGCGGCGTATCGGGCGGAGCAAAGCAAAACACATCGGTATTACAGATCGGCTTCGCACCCAGGCCAGTGCCGAGGGTATCGCGAATCACGCCGCCAACGCCGGTATTCGCACCGCCGTAAGGCTCGATTGCCGATGGGCGGTTGTGCGTTTCGACCTTGAAGCAAACATTAAACTGGTCGTCAAACGTGACGATGCCGGCGTTGTCTTTAAAGACGCTGACACACCAATCGTGCTCGCCCAGTTGCTTGCGAATCGATTGCGTGGCGGCGAAGATCGTCTCCTTCAACATGTTGTTGAAGGTCCGTTCGCCTTGATCGTCGCGATAGCGAATCTTGCCCGCCAGCGTCTTGTGGCTGCAGTGTTCGCTCCAGGTTTGCGCCACCGTTTCCAACTCGGCGTCGGTCGGATCGCGTCCCAGGTCGCGGAAATGCTGCTGAATGGTCTGCATTTCGACCAGCGTCAGACTCAGTTGCCAGTCGCGGCTCAGCTTCAGCAGCGCCTCGTCCGCCAGTTCGCGCAACGGCACGATGTTGAGCTTGAATTCGTACGGAACGCCGAGATCGATGCGGTCGAGTTGCAACGGCCCAATGACGACCTGCTCGATCGAATCGTTGGCCAGCAGCTTGCGGGCGAGCAGTTGCAATTGGTCGTCAGTCAGACCTTCGACCCAGTATTTGGTCAGCGTGACCACCGCATTGGCCGGAATGCCAAAGTCACCGATGACCGACAGTGTGCTGGCGGCGACCGGATCGGTCACGCCAGGCTTCGGCATCACGTGCACCAGTTGGCCGGAGCCCGTCGCCAGCGCGGCGTCGCCGGGGCGACCGAGCAC
>JAEZGD010000588.1 GCA_023417165.1 Planctomycetota bacterium | reverse complement strand
GGCGCCTTCTCGGCCACGTTGCCGCCGATGCCCACTGCGGTCACGTCGACCAGCATCAAGTGATTCTCGGTGCCGCCGCTGACCAGCGACAAGCCGCCGCTAAGCAGCACTTCGGCCAACGTCTTGGCGTTGTTGATGATGTTCTGGCCGTAGGTCTTGAACTCGGGCTGCAGTGCTTCGCGGAAGCAGATCGCCTTGCCGGCGACGACGTGCATCAGCGGTCCGCCTTGAATGCCGGGGAACACGCTACGATTAATATCGATGCCGTACTGCTCTTTGCAGAGGATCAAGCCGCTGCGCGGGCCGCGCAAGGTCTTGTGCGTGGTGGTGGTGACGAAGTCGGCGACCGGCACCGGATTGTGATGCAGTCCCGCGGCGACCAAGCCGGCGTAGTGAGCCATGTCGACAAACAGCTTCGCACCGACTTCGCGGGCGATATCGGCGAACTTGTCGTGCGGAATCTCGCGAGGATAGGCGCTGGCGCCGGCGACGATCAGCTTCGGCTTGTGCTCGCGTGCGAGCTTGGCCACCTGGTCGAAGTCGATGCGGTGCGTGTCTTTGGTGACGCCATAGCTGAGGAAGTTGTACAGCTTGCCGCTGATGTTCAACTTCATGCCGTGGGTCAAGTGACCGCCGTGAGCCAGGTCGAGCCCGAGCACCGTATCGCCAGGCTGCAGCACGGTGAGATAAACGGCCGTATTCGCCTGGCTACCGGCGTGCGGCTGCACGTTGGCGAACTCAGCGCCGAACAGTTTTTTCGCACGATCGCGGGCGAGGTCTTCGACGACATCGACGTACTCGCAACCGCCATAGTACCGCTTGCCGGGATAGCCTTCGGCGTACTTGTTGGTCAGCACGCTGCCGACCGCCTGCATCACGGCGGGGCTGGTGTAGTTCTCGCTGGCGATCATTTCGAGGCCATCTTCCTGGCGATGGATTTCGCCTTGGATAGCGGCCCAGACTTCAGGATCTTGCGATTCGACGAAATTCATGGCGGTGACGATGAGGGGTCGCGAGACAAAGCCCCGATTGTACCCGCCTCTGGCAGACAGGTTTAGCCCCCTGTCGACCGCTCCCGCCCGCCGATTCCGCCCGGCGGCCTATTCGTCTTCCAAGTCGATGCCCAGGAAGGTGTTGGTTTCGGGATCGCGCTCGAAAGCGACGCCGACCGGCTCGTCCAGCAGCGGGATAATCGCCGGATCGTAATTGGCGATCGTGTTCACCTCGAAGATGCCGAGATTGTCGGCATTGGCGAGGTACGAATCGGCTTCGGTGCCGGCGAAGAACCGCCAGCCGCTGTCTTCCTCGAAATCGGGCTCTTCGCGATAGCAGAAACCAACCGGCAAACCATCGACCGTGATCGCGTCGCTGGCGATGCAGCCGCCGACAGATTCGATCAGCGGCTGAATCTCTTCTTCACGCAACCTGTATTGCTTCTTCTTCAAGGGACCAGGCTCCGGGCTGTTACTTCGTGGCGTTGAAGTAAATCTTGACATTATGAGTTTGACGGCCGACTGCGACGATGTCGATCTTGCCATCGCCGTTGAGATCGCCAGCGGCGGCGTCCTCGATCGCGACACTGCCGGGATCAACAATCGTGCGCGTCCACTTCGTGCCGCCTTCCGAGGGATCGTAGATCCGCACGCCACGGCGTTTGTTCTTGTCGGCGGAATCCAAGTCGTCACGCACGCCAATAATCAACTCTTCGTCCTCGTCGCCGTCAAGGTTAGCAGTCCACACGGCATGGCCCCACTTCAGCTCTTCGTCCAGAACGTGGCGATTCCACAGCCATTCTTTGGCGTTCGGATCGCGAGCTTCTTTGGGCTTGGTATAGACCACCACCTGGTGGCCGTGCCAAGGCTCGATAGTGGCGATGTAGTCGCCGCCGCCGGCGAGCTTGCCATGCTTGATTTCGCTCGCCCCTTTGTTGGGCGAGGTCGCTTGATTGCCAGTGCCGATGCGCGTGCGCTTCCAAGGTCCACTGGCGGTCGGCTCGAGCAGATGCACGCCTTCGAAGCTGACGATCACGATGTCGGGCTTGCCGTCGTGGTTGAAGTCGGTGACCTGAAAGTTATGCGTCACGTGCAGGTCTTCGCACAGCACCTTCGCTTCCCACGGGCCAGCGACCGGATCGGCAGGAATCTTGTACGAGGTGATGCGCACCGGAGCTTCGCTCCAATTGGGGCCTTTCGCCCCCTTACCCATCAGCGGCGCGACAATCAGCTCGGGCTTTTTGTCGCCATCCAGATCAGCGAAGTTGATGCGGTGACACGTGTGCTCGTCGCCAATGCGATGGACCTGCCACTTCGAGACAGGCGACTTGCCGGTGATCCATTGCAAGTCGCCGCCGTTGAACGGCTTCCATTCGGCTCCCACGGCGAAATCGACCTGCCCATCACCGTTGATATCGGCCGGCGCGAAGCAGACGTTGTCCGCCCTGGTCTGCTTTTCGATCAGCACGTGCTCGTTCCAGTTGGGATTTTCGAGCCACAGGATGCGGTCGCTATCGACGATCGCAATATCGGGGCGCTGATCGGCATTCATATCCAGAATGCGCACCGCATAGCCCACCGTCAGCTTGGTCGGTAGCTCGATATCGTTGAAGACGAACTCGGTAGCGCTCGCAGGCGAGGCCCACAAACAGATCAATAGCAAACAGAAGCATCGCATGGTGGGAATCTCTGGGTGGGAGGGACGAACGCGATCCAGTAGACACCATGCGCCAACGCCAGGCAAGAAACCACCTTCCCCACAGAAAGAGGAAGCGAGCCGCAGATATACGCGGATAAATTCCATTGTTTGATCCGTGCACATCCGTGTTTATCCGCGGCTTACTCCTCTGGCCGAGCCAGTTTCAGCCAATCGATCGAGCGGTCGAAGGCGTCGGACTGAAAGCCGATTTCGGCCAGCACCGGCGGCTCGCAGCGGCGCTCCAGTTCCGCGCGATTGGTCGCCAGGCTGGGATCGGCGTCATTGCTCGGCCGGCGGCGATTGAGCACGACGCCAGCGACTGCCAGCGATTGCGACCACACCGCCGCAGTCACCAGCGTGCACAGCGTTTGATTGATGACGCCTAGTTCGTTCGGCGCGACGACGATCAGCGGAAAGCCGAGATCGGCGGCCAGATCGGCGACGTACTCTTCTTCGCCCAGCGGCGAGAGCAGCCCGCCTGCCCCCTCGACGAGCAAGAAGTCGCTGCGCTCGCGCCAGTATTCGAGTCCCGTTCGCAAAAGTGTCGCGTCGAGCTTCCGGCCTTCCGCCGCGGCGGCCAGGTGCGGCGCGAGCGGGGCCGCGAACAGTTGCGGGCAAACCGCCGCCAACTCGCCAGGGCGGCCGGCCGCCTCCCACAGCATCACCGCGTCGTCGCTGCGCAGGTCACCTTGCTCGTTAAACGAGCACCCGCTGGCGGCTGGTTTGTAGACGCCCACGCGCACGCCTTGGCGGCGTAAATCGCGCGCGATCGCCGCGGCGACGTAGGTCTTGCCGACGTTGGTATCGGTACCGGTGATGAACAATCCAGGCATGGGTTTCGTAGACATAGTTTCTAGGGTAACATCGCGATCGTCGTTCTCACATGCGGTGTGAGAGCGTGGCGGCCCATCCGCGGAGGAAACGCGGATCTTTGCAAGTCAGCTCATGTCCCTCGCCCGATAACGCGAGGGCGATTTGAAGATGCCCCAAGCTCCTGAACATGTTCGCGTCGCGCTCGTGCAAATGAGCTGCGCCGTCGAGAAACAACCGAACGTCGACAAAGCCCTCGCGCGCATCGCCGACGCGGCGGGTCGCGGCGCTAATATCGTTTGCTTGCAGGAACTGTTCCACAATCAGTATCCGTGCCAGAGCGAAGATCATGCGCGCTTTGCCGAAGCCGAGCCGATCCCCGGTCCGACCAGCCAGGCATTGGCCGAAGCCGCCAAGCGCCACGGCGTGGTGATCGTCGGTTCGCTGTTCGAGAAGCGCGCCGCCGGCCTGTATCACAACACGGCCGTGATCTACGACACCGACGGTTCGACCGCCGGCGTGTATCGCAAGATGCACATCCCGGACGATCCGCTGTACTACGAGAAGTTTTACTTCACGCCGGGCGACTTGGGCTTCAAGAGCCACCAGACCCGTTTTGGCAAGGTCGGCGTCTGCGTGTGCTGGGACCAATGGTATCCCGAAGCCGCACGCCTGACCGCGCTTACCGGCGCCGACTTCTTGTTCTATCCCACGGCCATCGGCTGGCATCCAAGCGAGAAGGCCGAATACGGTGAGGCTCAACAAAGCGCGTGGGAAACCATGATGCGCAGCCATGCGATCGCCAACGGGCTGTTCGTGTGTGCCCCCAACCGCGTCGGCATGGAAGGGAACATCGAGTTCTGGGGCGGTTCGTTCATCGCGGATCCCAACGGCGTGCTCTTGGCCAAAGGCTCGCACGACCAGGAAGAGATCGTGATGGCCGATTGCCAAATCGGCAAGATCGACGTCGTCCGCACCCACTGGCCGTTCCTGCGCGATCGCCGCATCGACGCCTATGGGGATATTACGAAGCGGTACCTCGACAGCTAGGCAAAACCAAATCCGAAGCCCGAAACACGAAATCCGAAACAATCTCAAAGCACGAAATACCAAAGGCTCGAAACGACTTCTCTTCGTTTCGAGCCTTTGAATTTGAGACTTCGGATTTGTTTCGGATTTCGACATTCGACTTTCGGATTTCGCATCATGACAGAACGCCCCTCAACACCAAGGCATCTCGGCTACCGCTGGCCTGCTGAATGGGAGCCGCATGCGGCGACGTGGTTGGCGTGGCCGCACAACGTCGAGAGCTGGCCTGGCAAGTTCGAGCCAGTGCCTGAACAGTTCGCGCAGTTCGTGCGCACGCTGGCGAGCTTCGAGCCCGTGCACATCAATGCTGGCGGCGACGCCGTGATGTCGGTCGCGCGACGCTTGGTCGGCGACGTGCCGAACGTCACGCTGCATGACATTCCCACCAACGACGCCTGGTGCCGCGATCACGGGCCGAGCTTTTTGGTGAGCGACCGCGCCGATGCGCCGCCGGCGCTCGTCGATTGGCAGTACAACGCCTGGGGCGGCAAATATCCGCCATTCGATTCCGATAACGCGGTGCCGCAAAAAATCGCCCAACTGCAAGGGCGAAAAGTCTTCTCGCCAGGCATCGTGCTGGAAGGGGGCGCGATCGAGAACAATGGCCGCGGCGTGCTACTCACCACTGAGCGCTGCTTGCTCAATCCCAATCGCAACGCCAACCTGTCGCGCGAGCAGATCGAAGCGTACCTGCAAGATTACCTGACGGTCGACAAGATCCTATGGCTCACGCAGGGCGACATCCCTGGCGACGACACTGATGGCCACATCGATCAACTCGCGCGGTTCATCAATCCAACCACCATCGCGGCGGCGACGGCCAGCGACGAAAACGATGAATGCTTCGCCGACCTGCAAGCGATGTGGGCCGAGCTGCGCCAGATGACCGACCTCGATGGCCAGCCCTTTACGATTGTGCCGCTACCGATTCCGCAGCCGAAGTTCGTCGGCGAGCAGCGGCTGCCATGCAGCTATTGCAACTTCCTGATCGTCAACGGCGGCGTGATTGTGCCGCAGTTTGACGATCCGATGGACGCCGTGGCGATCGAAACATTGCAGCGCCTGATGCCCGACCGTCGCGTCGTCGGCTCCCCCTCGCTCGACTTGATCTGGGGCCTGGGCAGTTTTCACTGCATGAGCCAGCAGGAACCGAAGACATAAGTTCCAAGTTCCAAGTTCCAAGTTCCAAGCGCCAAGTTCCAAGCAAATCAAGCGTGGCACTTCGGTCTTATTGGTCAGGTGCCTCGATGCAACCCACGAACCTGGTCGACGTTCGCGATAAGATTCGGTTTGTCAGCCGAATGCTGGCGGAACTCGCGGGAGACGCGCGCCTCTCGCTAGAGGGCGATTTATCAAGATGCCAATTTCCCGAAGCGATCGTCGTCAGTCGCGACGAAACGGACATCCTGAAGCGAAGCACTGCCTGGCCGCAACAGGATTTCATCGTGCTGCAACTAACGCTTCCCTCTGCCGACCTGATCCTAAAACAGATTCTGGCCGCTGGTTTAAAGCATGCGATCCTTCACTTGCAGATCGAACGCAGCGGTGTGATCGAACTAGCTGCGTACGACAACTTGGCCCCGGAGTGTGTTGTCACGGGGCCGGGCATTAGCCGCCACCTACTTACAGAGCTGAAGTCACTAGGCATCGTGCGGAGCTTCAGCTCGAGAGCGAACTAACCCAACGCACCGAGACCCAAGTTCCAAGTAAGCCAACTTGGCACTTGGAACTTGTTCCTTGGCACTTCTGCCTTTTACCTTCACGGCGCTGGCGAGCGGTGGAAGTGGACGTGCTTCCATTCGCCGTCGATGCGTTCCCAGACGCGGGTTTCTTCGACCGCCGAGACGAACGGTTCGCCGGCGGCGTTAACGCGTTGGTTCAGTCGCACATAGCTGACGATGGCGGCGTCTTCGCCGATCAGTCGCACGTGCGGGGCGGCCATGGTGGTGACCTTCAGCGTTTGGCTTGGCGCACCCAGTTCGAAGTAGAACTTGTGGAATTCCAGCCCTTCGACCAGATGCCCGCGCGCTTCGGGTTCGAAGCAGCTTAGAGTCGGGTCACACAACTCCTCGTACGTGTCCCAATCCCCGGCGGCAATGGCTTCGAGCAGCTTCTGGCTGAGATCGAGCAACTCTTGCGCGGTGTCGTTGATGGCTTCTTCATGTTCCAGGTCGTGTTCGTGATCGTGGTCGTGTTCTTCGCTCATGGAAGA
>JAEZGD010000569.1 GCA_023417165.1 Planctomycetota bacterium | reverse complement strand
ATACCCTACAACGCGAACTACCAGAATTGCGAATCGAGCAAGTCACCCCCGTAAATGCGCCAACACAGCAACTAGCCAAGTCCGTAGGCGCCGACGCAGCCAAACTAGCGTCCGTTGAGAGCGAGGAAGTTTGCTTTTTTACCGGTGCCAATGGGGCGCTTATTGAAAGCGATGCCTGGTTTGCTCTTGTAGATCGCTTCGAGAAGCCTTTAGCTCCACTGCGCCCCTATGGTGTTCTGGTTCACGACATGATCCAACGCCATGTGCCCGCCCCCTTCGATACACCTGAGTGGCGACGAATGGCTTGCGAGGGAATGCGTCCGACGGCACGTGCTGCCTCATGTATTGTCACGACAACGCCCGCTACAGCTTCGGATGTGGCACTTGAGTATGACATCCCCCATGATTTGATTCGGATGCTGCCTCTTTCGCACGACCCAAGAAGTCGATTCAAGGATGTGCAAGCCACTTATGTTGACGGCCTGAGTTCCCCTTTCGTCTTAAATGTTACAAACTCTGCTCAGCACAAAGGAGCTGACACGCTGCTCAAGGGATTCGCAGAAGCCAAAACAGACCCCCACTTTAAGAACTGGCAGCTAGTGATATGCGGCTGGGGCACTCAGTGGTTTTCGAACCAAACCGCGGACTATCCACATGCGTCCTACATACAGCATGTTCGACAGTTAGCCCCACAACTGGGACTACAAGAGGGAAAAGACGTTTTATTCTTGGGATATGTCGACGAATCCCAGCTCAAGGACCTATACGAACGCGCCAATATCGTCATTAATTCCTCAAAATTCGACAACGGGTCGTACTCGATGATCGAAGGGGCATGGTTCGGTAAGCCAGTCGTTTCCAGCCGTTATCCCGCAGCAGAATACGTCGACGAGCGATTCGGCATCGGTACGCATTTCTTCGATATAAACTCAGCTCAAGAGCTAGCAATGGCGATGAGGCAGGCCTGCGCGCAATTATCAAGCAATGGTGCAAGCATTGAGACACGCAAACAAAGCGTCGTTCGAGACGAAGTGCTGTTACGAAAGTTTGGCGAGCGACTCTATGACATCCTAGTTGAATTGGCCTACGGGCAGAGAATCAATCCTAGCGAGCACAGAAAGCCCATCAACCTGCCGTATGCCAGAGCGAGCTGAGCCGTCCCAACCTTCTTGAAAACGAAGGAGTCCACTCCAAACCACCAGCGGCGCATTCAGGGCATCAATATCCCAGCACATCTAAATGGTAGCGTGCAGAAGTCGCCTCACCGCGCACCGAGCCCCCTCTCTTTGCCCGTAGTGCTTGAACCAGGTCCAACATCCCGTGGCGGACAACTCCTGACAAGGAGACGCAATGAGGCGCGCCGCGGCCGACCTGGGCGATTCGCTCACCAGTCTCTTGAGCATTCCAAACTCCAGGCCGCCCCCCGTGTTTCAGCAACTTCGACACTGCACTTGCAAGCTGCCATTTCACGGAATTTTTGCCTTTGCCTCCAGCTAGGTATCTGCTACTATGCCGCCCTGCTGAGGAGAGCCCCTTGGCGACGAGACAGGCCAATGGAGGTGGCCGTCTCAATGGTCGGCAAAGGGAATTGCTGGCAAGCACGGTAACGCAGGAAGGTCGCAAGGATGCGCAACTTTGGTCGGGCCCTGTGGGACTCATTGCGTTACTGGCCCTCGATCACGGCCGCCACGCTCTGCTCTATTGTCGTAGCGACGTTGTGGGGCGCGAATATTGGCGCTTGCTATCCCATTCTGGAACTCACCCTGCGCGATCAATCGATCGGTAGCTGGATGAGCAGCGAAAAGGAAGCCTCGCAGAAGCGACTTGCCATCGCCGAGACCGAACTGCAAGGCATGCCTGCCGCGGATGATCCCGATATCACCACGAAGCAGCTCAACACTCGCTATATCCTTGAGCAAAACATTGCGAGTGAACGGTCTACCCTTGCGCGCATCGACAAGTATCAGCCCTGGGTGAGCCAATTCGTTCCGGGCAGCCCGTTTCAGACCGTCGCATTGCTCGTCGCGGTGCTCATCGCGAGCACGCTGATCAAGCATGTCTTTATGCTGATCAACGAGGTGCTTATCGCCCGCGTGGCGACCGATATTTCACGCACCATTCGCCAGCAGATCTTCGACCGGGCGATGGGCATGGATCGCGCCTCGTT
Source organism: Planctomycetota bacterium (assembly GCA_023417165.1). GTDB lineage: Bacteria > Planctomycetota > Planctomycetia > Pirellulales > Pirellulaceae > JAEZGD01. The sequence goes on along the minus strand of JAEZGD010000569.1, from coordinate 4,135 downwards.
TGCCAACTATGGCACGAGCGGCATGAGCGCCCACCTGATGAATACGTCCGAGATGCTCTCGAATGCTCTGATGAATGCATTGGGTTCTGCGGTGCGCGAGCCTCTCAAAATCGCCTCGTGCTTGATTGGCGCAGGCATGATTTGCTGGCGTCTGCTGCTGCTGAGCTTGATCGTTGCGCCCCTGGTGGGTGTGATCCTGTGGTGGATTACAGGAAAGCTCAAAGCCATTTCGCGCGGCGTACTGGCGAAGAATGCAAGTTTCCATCACGTCATGCTGGAGTCGCTAGGCAATATCCAAACGACTCAGGCTTACACGATGGAGCCCTACGAAAAAGAGCGTTTCGCGGAATCTACGGCCGAAATGCGGCGCAACAGTCTGAAGTACGTCTTCTATTCGGCGATGACCAAGCCCGTGATCGAACTGCTTGGCCTAGGCATGATGGGCACTGCCATCGTGGGAGGAGCGTATTTGGTGATCAACCGCGAAACGCACCTCTTGGGCATCCCTATCTGCAGCCAACCGCTAACTGTATCCGCATTGCTGATCTTTTTTGGCATGCTGATTGGCGCCAGCGATCCTCTGCGGAAGTTGTCCGCGGTCTATTCGACCATTTATGCCGGCACGATTGCGGCCGATGCTCTCTATCCCTTGCTGGATAGCAAGAGCACGATTCGTGATCCGCAGCAACCGCGGGATCTGACGGTGCCTCATCGCGAACTCCAACTGCGCAATGTGACGTTTGGCTATCGCGACGATCAAACCTTGCTGAATGACGTATCGTTGACGATTCCGTTCGGTTCGACCGTCGCTATCGTCGGCCACAATGGCAGCGGCAAATCGACGCTGATCAATCTCCTTTGCAGGTTTTACGATCCTTGCGGTGGCAGCCTGGCGTTAGATGGTGTCGACTTGCGCGAACTGCGCATTGAGGATCTACGCAAACGGATCGCGCTCGTCACTCAGCATACCGAACTGTTCAACCAGTCCGTCGCGTTCAACATTCGTTATGGCACCATGGAGGCCACCGACGACCAAGTGGTCGGCGCCGCCCGGCAGGCCCACGCGCACGAGTTTATCAACAGCGCATTGCACCAAGGATATGAATCGAATGTCGGGCAGAACGGCCAGCGATTGAGTGGTGGCCAGCGTCAACGAATCGCGTTGGCCCGGGCGCTACTCCGCAATCCAGAGATTCTGATTCTGGATGAAGCAACCAGCCAGATCGACATGCATAGCGAACAACTCATTCGCGAATCGCTCGCTGCTCACCGCGGCCAGCGAACCATGATCATCATCACGCATCGCGAGGCCTTGCTGGAACTCGCGGACTACACGTATGAGGTGCGTGATGGCAAGTTATGGCCCTACAACAACAGCACGTACAAGGCAGCATAAGACAAAACGAGTTCGTGCCTCGGCACGGACACGATAATCGCGGCCAGCGATTAGTCATTTCAAAGGGAGTATTTTATGTGGAAGATTCCTGTCGCTAGCGCCGATGTCTCCGGCAACGAAGAAGCTTATGTAGTCGATGCAATTCGTAGCTCCTGGATTTCTTCGGCCGGCGCTTATGTGGATCGCTTCGAGAGCGATTTTAGCAACCTTTGCGATACTCGGCGCACGGTCGCTTGCAGCAACGGCACCGTAGCGCTGCACCTGGCATTACTAGGCCTGGGACTGCGGCCGGGCGACGAAGTGATCGTCCCTTCGCTGACCTATATCGCCACGGCCAACGCCGTTCGCTATTGCGGCGCCGAACCAGTGTTTGTTGACGTCGATCCTGAAACCTGGTGCATTGATCCGGCCAGCCTGGAAGCCGCGATTACTTCGCGCACTCGCGGCATCATCGCAGTGCACTTGATGGGTCATCCGGCCGACATGGATGCCATCAACGAGGTAGCAGCTATCCATGGCCTATGGGTCGTCGAAGATGCCGCCGAGGCGCACTTCGCGACCTATAAAGGCCGTCCGGTCGGCGGACTCTCCACGTTGGCGACGTTTTCTTTCTTTGGCAACAAGCTCATTACTTGCGGCGAAGGGGGCGCGATCACGCTCAACGATGAGCAATTGCATATTCGCCTGAAGACGCTTCGCGGCCAAGGCATGGACCCACGCCGCCGATACTACTTCCCAGTCACTGGGTACAACTATCGCTTGACGAATGTGGCGTGCGCAATGCTCTGTGCACAACTTGAACGCCGCGAAGCGATCGTATCGCGCCGCCGCGAGATCTTCGCCCGCTACAACGAGCAACTAGGGTCCCTGCCAGGTGTGCAGCTTCAGCCTATCGCACGGTGGGCTACGCCAGCGCCTTGGATGTATGGCGCCGTGATCGACCCGCAAGCGTTTGGCGCCACCCGCGACCAAGTGATTGCTCATCTCGCAGAAAAGAAGATCGATTCGCGTCCCTTCTTTATTCCCGTCCATACGCTGCCGCCGTTCCACAACAACGCCGCACGACAAAACCTTTATCTGCCTCACTCAGACTACCTCGGTCGAAATGGCATCATGCTGCCAACCTACAACCAGTTGACCAACCAAGAGATTGATCAAGTTGTCGCCGCAATTCGTGAATGTTCTCGCGCGCGCCAGCGCCGTGCCGCCTAGTTCGACCTTACCAGGAGCGTTCGCAGCGATGAAAGTCATTCACAACGAGCCGTCACGCCTGAAGGTGGGAATTTGGTGTAACTATCACGTTACCTTAGAGCCCAGCGAAGGGATCGGCGTCTTTGCGCACAATCTAGCGCGAGGATTAGCGCAGCTGCCGAATGGTCCCGAAGTTGTCTTGTGCATTCGCCCAGGCGATGAACACGTCGTGGCAGAAACGTTGAAGGCAGGGCAGGGGCGTATTTCGACGATATCGCCAGACGCTCCCAATTTCCTCCAGCGTGGTATCCGTAGAGTCAGGCGTTTTCTCCAGCGCCAACAACCCGCACCGCTTCCTCTCAACAGCGAAGTAGGTGCCGCCAGCCCGCTACGGCGATTGTGGCGTATTACAGCCCACTCGGTTGAAACACTGCTTCAACCTTGGGATTTGCGGAATTACCGGGCTGCAATGGAAAGCTGCGACGTTTGGTTGCTCCCATTTTCTGGGATGGACATCGAGTTTTGCAAGCCGACGATCGCCGTGATTCACGACCTTGTTCCGTTTCACTTTCCAGATGTTCTTCCGCCACGAGCATTGCAGAAGCTTGGGCGACAGATGACCCGCATCGCACAACAATGCACGTTCGCCACGTGCATGTCGCAGTTCATCCGCAAGAACGACCTGGAAGGTCTGCTGCATTTGCCTGCCGAGAAGATCCGCGTGATTCCACCGGCTGCGCCGCAGGACTTAGCCCCTGTTAAAGACATCGCCGCCACCAAGCGTCTTCATCCGCTCCTCAACGAAAAGTACCTGTTCTATCCAGCTGCATTCCGGGCTTACAAGAATCACGAGTTGCTGGTCGAAGCTTTGCACGCGATGCAACAGACCGGCGAGGAAGCTCCTCATTTAGTTTTCACGGGTATTTGCGAGCCACCCAAAGCGTTGAGCCGCGCCATTGCACAATACCACCTGCAAAACAAAGTTCACGTGCTTGGCAAAGTCGATCGCGACCTATTAGCCGCCTTCTATCAGAATGCGATCGCAACCATTGTACCCTCGCGCTATGAACAAGGCTCGTTTCCCATTATGGAAGCGATTCACTGGAAATGCCCCGCCGCCTGCGCGCGTATCCCTTCACTCACGGAACAATTTGGACCGATGGGCGAGGCGATGCTGTACTTCGATGCCGATCAACCTCTCGAACTTGCACAGATCATCCGCCATCTGGTACGGGACCGGGCTGCAATCCTAGAGCGGCAGCAGCGGGCCGCTGGAGCAATGTTTCAGCGGACATGGACCGATGCAGCGGCAGATTGGCTACGCTTGTTCGAAGAGGCGGCTGCGCCACCGGCCATTCAAAAGGTTGCGTTTCAGCCGCGTCGCCGTCGTTCAGCCTAGTCCACACTATTAGCAGCAGCCATGGATATTATTCTCTGCGGCTACCACTAAACAGCCTATAAGTCTCTTAAGAAATTGCTCGCAGACGGGCATAGCGTGTATGTGTATACGCACGAATCCCCTTATCATGTGCCCAGCCTGGTCGACTA
>JAEZGD010000557.1 GCA_023417165.1 Planctomycetota bacterium | reverse complement strand
GGCTCGTATGGGTGAGCCGGTGGACCCCAGAAACAGTGGTTAAAGCGGCCGTTTTTGTGGGTCTTCTGTCGTGTGCCCATGGCCAGTTTACGTGGCAGCCGAGATCGCCGCGCCACTTTCGAGTACTTGCTTGAAGCGGCGCAGATCACTGGCAATTTGCTGCTCGACGCTATCGCCCATCAGCCAGGCAACGTTCGCTCCCAGTCGACCGCCAGGCGGATTGTATTTGAGCGAAACGCGGACCTCGGTAGCACCGTTGGGCAACTCTTCAAAGTGCACTGTGCCGGCCGTTTCGACTTGTCCGCCAGGCAACGAACGCCAGGCGATCATGCGACCAGGCACTTCGTTATAGATCTCGGCGTCCCACGCTACCTGCACGCCAAGTGGCCCACGCGCCACCCAGTGGCTGCGTAAATTCCCCGTTTCCGTCACCGATTCGAGGTGTTGCATGATCTGCGGCAGATTCGAGAGCTGTCGCCAATAGGAATACAGTTCCACCGCCGGGCGATGAATCGTCAGCGCTCGTTCGACCTTGCATCCCTGTTTGGCCGGCACACCCCAAACGCCTGAAGCCGATTGCGACGACATCCCCAAGTAGCCATACAGCGGGCAATGCCCCGTATAGCCACGATAGAACAACGAAGCTCCGAGTCCCGTCAGCAGCAGTCCAGGCAAACGCCCGCGCGCCACGCCTTGAACGACGCAAAGTCCACCGGCGACGAGTGATGCCCAGCGCTCCAGTTCACCGACATTCTGCAGCGGCCCCGATTGCTCCGACAGCGTGCGTTGACAGGAATCGTTCATCTCCATGCTCCCTACTGCTAACCATGACATCAAAACCAAGCGGAGCCCGCCTCCGCGTATGCTGGTACGCGGAGGCACATCACGTGCCATCTTTGCGAGGCCGCATTTGCGCTCGGACGTCGCTACTCTTGGTCGACGAACAATCATGTTTGGCCATGCCAAACTCGGCATAGCATATGCATTCATGTGGCGCACCACTCCAGGAGCTCGCCACCATGGCTAACAAATCAGCACGACAAGGTAAATCGCAGCCTCAGCGTCGGACGCGCCCCGCTCAACGGCAAGCGCGACAGCCAGGCCGCCAAACGGCGATGACGCCCCAGCCGCAAGTCCTTCCCGAGTCGTATCGCGGCAGCGGCAAGCTCGAAGGCAAAGTCGCGCTGATCACTGGCGGCGACAGCGGCATCGGTCGTTCCGTCGCTGTGCTCTATGCTCGCGAAGGGGCTGACGTCGCGATCATTTATCTCGAAGAAGACAACGACGCGCAGCAAACCGCGAAGCTCGTCGAAGCCGAAGGCCGCCGCTGTTTGCTACTACGCGGCGATATCAGCAAAGAATCGTTTTGCCAGAAGGCAGCGAAGCAAACGATCAAGCAATTGGGCGGCTTGCATATCCTGGTCAACAACGCTGCGGTGCAGTTTCCGCAAGACTCGATCGCCGAGATCACCGAGCGGCAACTCGATCGCACCTTTCGCACCAATATCTATGCGATGTTCTTTCTGACCAAGGCGGCGCTGCCGCAGTTGATCAAGTCGCAAGGCACAATCATCAACACGACGTCGGTCACCGCCTATCGCGGCAGTCCTCAACTTGTGGACTACGCGGCGACGAAAGGCGCGATCGTCGCCTTCACGCGCTCGCTCTCGGGGCAACTTGCGAAGCAGAATGTCCGCGTGAACGCCGTGGCGCCGGGACCGATTTGGACGCCGCTGATTCCGGCGTCGTTTCCGCCAGATAAAGTCGCCAGTTTTGGCAACGATGTGCCGATGGGTCGAGCCGGCCAGCCGGCCGAAGTCGCGCCGGCCTATGTGTTCTTGGCGTCATCGGATGCTGCTTACATCACCGGCCAGGTGATTCATCCCAACGGTGGCGAGATCATCAACAGTTGACTCTCGGCGTCCTGTTGAGCCGAGAGTCAAAAGACATCCTCATGTCGCAGCACATTAGGCGAAGATCTCGTCCGCCACGTGCCCGGCGACGTCGGTCAAGCGGAAGTCACGGCCGGCATAGCGATACGTGAGCTTCTCGTGATCAAGGCCCATCAGCGCCAGCAGCGTCGCATGCAGATCGGTCGTGTGCATGCGTCCTTCGACCGCATGCAAGCCGAACTCGTCGGTCGCACCATAGGTGAAGCCGGGCTTAACACCAGCGCCCGCCAGCCACATCGGATAGCCGGTGATGTTGTGATCGCGACCATCGGGTCCTTGCGCGGTGGGCAAGCGCCCGAACTCACTGCCAAACAGCACCAGCGTTTCGTCCAGCAAACCGCGGGCTTCCAGATCGGCCAACAACGCGGCGGTCGGCTGATCGGTGGCGGCGCAGTTGCGGATCAAGCCTTGATGCAGGTTGTTGTGCTGATCCCAGCCAGGATGGCATATCTCGACGAAACGGACGCCGGCTTCGCTCAACCGGCGCGCCATCAAGCATTGCCGGGCGAAGCTGCCAGCGGGACCGTCCTTGACGCCGTAGGCGTCGAGCACGTGCTGCGGCTCTTTCGACAGGTCCAGCAATTCCGGCACTTTGCCTTGCATCTTGAAGGCGAGCTCGTACGACTCGATCACGCCATCCAGGGCTGCAGGCGCGCTCGATTGCGAAGCCAGATCGCGGTTCATCTCTTGAACCAGATCGATCTGCTTGCGTTGCAGTTGCGAAACCGTCTGCGCCTTCAAGTTGGGCACATAACCGGTGTCGGCGATCTTCGTCCCTTGGAAGTGCGCGGGCAAGAAGGCGCTGCCATAGTTGATTGCGCCACCAAAATTCGGCGGCGGGTTGATCGTGATGTAGCCAGGCAGATCCTGATTCTCGGTCCCCAGGCCATACATCAGCCACGCGCCCATCGACGGCCGCGTCAGCGAAGCGAGCGCCGCACCGGTATGAATCTGGATCACCGCTTGCGGATGCGCAGGCGTGTCGGTGTGCAAGCCACGCAAGAAGCAGAGCTTGTCGACATGCTTGGCGACATTGGGATACAGTTCGCTGACCCACGTTCCGGTGTTGCCGTGCTGGCCCCACTTGAACTTGGAAGCCGTCAAAGTGCCGCCGCCAGGGCCGACCTTGCCATCGTTCTTCTGCAGTTCGGGCTTGTATTCCCACGTATCCATCTGCGACGTGGCGCCCTGCATGAACAGGAAGATGATGCGTTTGGCCTTGGCCGGAAAGTGCGGCTGCTTGGGAGCGAGCGGACCCGCCTTCTCTGGCGTGCTGGCTTTCGCTTGCTGTCCGAGCATGCCGGCCAGCGCCATGAAGCCAAAGCCGGCGCTCGCCGATTGCAACGCCTGGCGACGCGAGAACAACGTAGGTAAGTAGTTGCTCATGGAATTCATCCTTGCACTGTAAATGTGTTGTATTCGCAAGCGGGGCGACGCCCGCGAGATGTTTACTTCAGGTAGCGGAATTCAGCCGAGCCAAGCAAAGCCTGGCAGAAGCTGGCCCAAGCCGCCGACTTGGCGTCGGGTGCTTGGATCACTTCTTCGTCGAGCGGCACATCCGGAGTGATCACTTGATCGGGATCGATCACCGGCGTCTGCGTTGTGCCAGCGGTATTTTCGGCCGGAGCCGTTTCCTGCTTGGCCACTTCAATCACCACAGGCTCCGATTCCTCGGGCAATGCCTGGCCGGCGGCAGCTTCAAACTCTGCCAGGTAAGCCACAGCCCGCTCTAGTTCCGATTCTGTCGCTGTTCGTCCTAACGCCCGGCGATAGGCCAGACGCAAGCGAGCGGCGTCGTCCAAATCGGCTCGCGAGAGCAGATCGGTGGCCAGTTCGAGCGCCTGGCGACGAACGAACGGATCGTTGAGCAGGTACAGGGCCTGCGTAGCGACCGTGGTCGTCTCGCGGCTACCCGACACCATCCCTTGTTCAGCGAAGTCAAAGACTCCCAGCGAGGTCGGCGTCAGATCGCGGAGCAGCGGCAGGTAAATGCTGCGATGCACTTCCGACCGGGCAGCGGTAGCGATCTGCTTCGCCTCTTGGCCGTTGTTGCGAATCTCGATCACCTTCAGGGCGTTCACCGGCGTGTTTTCTGGACGACCGGGTTGCAGCTTGCCCGTGGCGACCAGCGTGGCATCGCGAATCTCTTCAGCAGCCAACCGCCGTGGCGTATGACGCCACACCAGTTTGTTGGCCGGATCGGTCGTGACGTTCGGCTCGAAGGCCTCGGCGCTCAGTTGATAAGACCGCGTTAGCACCAGGGTGCGGACCAGGTTCTTGACCGACCAACCATCATTCACAAACCGCTGCGCCAAGTGGTCGAGCAGTTCAGGATGCGTGGGCGAATCGCCAGTGACACCAAAGTTATCGACACTGCTCACCAGGCCATGGCCAAACAAGTGATGCCAGGCGCGATTCACAATCACGCGCGACGTCAGCGGGTTTTGCGGGCTGGTCAGCCATTGCGCGAGTTCCAAGCGACCACTTTGTCCGGCACTGATAGTCGGCGTATTCGGCACTTCCAAGACCGACAGGAAGCCGCGTGGTGCCACTGGACCAAGTTTCTCCGCTTCGCCACGAATGCGAATCTCGGTGTCGCCAATGGTCTTGGCTTCACGCACGCCGAGCGTCACCTTGCCGCTCACGGCAGGATCGGTCAGCGCGGCCAAATCTTGCTGCAGACGATTCCAACGCTGGCGTGCCGCCTGGCGTTTGGGACGTCCGTTAGCATTCAATTCCGCACCTTCCGGGCTGTCGCGCAGGGCTTCGAACTTCGCCTTGGCTTCCGCGACCTGCTTCTTCAGCTTTTCGATCTCTTCCTTCTTTCCCGAGTTCTTGTCGTCGCTGTCGCCCAGGCGGATCAGCATCGCGGTGTCGTAATAGTCGAGGCCGCTGCCGCCCATCTTGTTTCGCACGCCAGCGCACAAGTCGGTGCTGTTGAAGATTCCAGCTAACGCGTAATAGTCGCGCGTCGGAATCGGATCGAACTTGTGATCGTGGCAGCGAGCGCAGCTGGCGGTCAGCGCCAGGACCGAGCGACTGACCGTATCAATCTGCTCGTCGATGTTGTCCATCGT
>JAEZGD010000553.1 GCA_023417165.1 Planctomycetota bacterium | reverse complement strand
GCCTAACGCAGAACTTCGCAATTTATGAACCTCGTGGCGATGTCGTCATCCAATCGCGCCTGGTTATTGCGCGTATCCAGCCATTGCAGTTGCGAACCGAGCGATTCGGCCAAGGCCTGCCAACCCGCGCGGTCGATGCTATTGGCCCGCAGATTCAAGTGACGCACGGTTTGCAACTGACCATGTTGCAACAGCAGGCCGAGACCATTCGAGCTGAGCCGCACGGACGCCAGATCCAAGCTCCGCCAGGCGTGGCCCGGATTTTCCACCAACACCGATGATTCGAGCCGTTGCACCGGCATGCCCAACTGCGATGCCGCATCGCCAAGCGGATTGAGATTCAGAGCCAGCGATTCGACATTCCACAGCGGCTGCCAGCGGCAGAGCGCCGTTAGTCCGGTAGCACCGATGTTATTCATGCCGAGCTTCAGCACGCGCAGCGCCGGGCAATTCCACGTCGCCAGTGCCGAAGCACCTCGATCGCCTAACTGATTGAACTGCAAATTGAGTTCGCATAGCTGTGGCGTCCACAGAGCGTTGGACAGAGTTTCGACCAGTTCTTCCGAGACATTGGCAGCACCGAGGTCGAGACCTGTCAATTGAGTTGGCCAGACCATTTTGTTGAGCTGCGCCGCGGCGGACGCTGGTTCGCGCAGTTCGACGCAATGCAGGGCGGGCGCGGCGGCGCACAACGCCTGGGCGTTTTTGACAAAATCGTGGGCACTCGTGCGAACGCGCTCGATCAGCCCTCGCTGAAAGCAACGTATCGACAATCCTTGCGCGCCCAAGCGACGCAGCGGTTCGAGCCACTGATCGCCATAGGCCGCCAAGAGCTCATCTTCGCGACGCATGAGGCTCACGCGCTGCGGCGCGGCTACAGGCAAATGTTGCAGTTCGATCTGGGTGCGAATCAGCTCGCCGCGCGCGTCCCCTTCGTCTTCGAGATAGTCGGCATACACCAGGCGGCGATCATCATCTTCGGGGTGGGCACGAATCTCTTCGACAAAGGCCAGTTCATCGGACATGGGTTTCTCGTCTTGCCGCTCGTGGTGCTTGATTTCTCCCCCAACAAGTGGCAGCATATCGGCACTTCCAGAAGATCACAAGCATGTCCACAGGAGCATCTCGCGTGTCGATCTACGAACATTTATCCGAGTTTGCTGGCAAAGAAGTGGTCGACTATGAACCGGGGCTAAAGATTGACCCGCAATCGCAGGTCTATCGCATTCGCGTCGAGTACGACAGCGAACACGAGGCAGTCGATCTGCTAACTAGTCTGCTGTCGCAAGACGCCGCCGAACAGTTGGAAGGGTTGATCATTGGCATGTGGGCGAGCGAAATGTACGACAATCCGCCCAATGCACTGGTCGAAACGCTGGTGGCAGCTGCACCGCGCTTGCCCCAACTACGCGCCTTATTCCTCGGCGAGATGATTTCGGAAGAGAACGAGATTTCGTGGATCTATCAAACCGATATTTCGCCGATCTGGGCGGCCTTTCCCCGCTTGGAAGAGCTGCGCATTCGTGGCAGCCAAGGACTTAGCCTGGGGCAGTCGCCTGCGCATGCTAATCTCAAGACGCTGGCGATCGAGTGCGGTGGTCTGCCGCGCAGCGTGCTGGCGGAAATTAGCAAGGCGGACTTCCCGCACCTGGAATCGTTGGAGCTCTATCTGGGGACCGACAACTATGGCTGGGATGGCTCGGTTGCCGATCTCGAAACCATTCTCTCGGGCAAGCTGTTCCCCAAGCTGAAATACCTGGGCTTGCGCGATAGTGAACTTGCCGACGAAGTGGCCGCCGCCGTCGCCCAGGCGCCGGTATTGGAACGCATCGAGGTCCTGGATCTCTCGCTCGGTACGCTGGGCGATGTGGGCGGGGAGGCCTTGCTGAATTCGCCCGCGGTCGCCAAGCTGAAGCGGCTGGATCTGAGCCATCACTATTTGAGCGAAGAGATGCAGCAGCGGTTGGCGGCGCTATCTGTCGAAGTGGTCATGGAAGACGAGCAGACGCCGGACGATTGGGGCGATGGCGAACTGCATCGTTATGTGGCGGTCAGCGAATGAACCAGCCGGCCGCGCGATTTGTGGTGATCGGCAATCCCGAGAATCGCCGCGTGGCGATGTTTCAAGCGGCGCTGGCGCAGCAAGAACTGCCGCCAGCATGTGTCGTTAGCTATACAGAGCTATTGCGCGGCAACTTCGATGTGCTGCGCCAGGCGGTCGAAGGTCCTGTTATCGTGCGCCTGGAATCGCCAGGCGAGAACGACTTTGTCGAGCGCTCCTTAGTCACGCGCGGCCTGGAAGAGTCGCCGCGCTCGCATGACTCGCTAATATTCGATTGCGATGGATTAATCGCCTATGAGCGAGGCGAGATTCTGCCCAATGCTGCCTGGTTCGCCGGCTATTCCCAGTTGCTTGCACAAATCGAAGCGTGTATTCAGCAGCACGTGCCGCTTGCCGCCTGGATGAATCATCCGGCGGCCATCGCCACGATGTTCGACAAGCCAGCCACCATCGCTTTGCTGCGCGCGGCCGGCTTGCCGACGCCTGGGCCGCTAGGAATCGTGTTTGGCTATGAAGAGCTGACGGCGCTCTTGGGTGAGCATCGCGTGGAGCGCGTGTTCGTTAAACTTCGTTTTGGCTCGTCCGCCACAGGCGTGATTGCGCTGCAGCATGCGCGAGGGCGCGTCCTGGCGATCACTAGTGTCGAGATGCAGACGAGCGCCCGTGGCGTCCGGCTGTTCAATTCGCTGCGCATCCGACGTTATGAAGACGAGCGGCAAGTGGCGGAACTCATCAATGCGCTCGGACCAAGCGGCCTCTATGTGGAACGCTGGCTTCCCAAGTCGACTTGGCGCGCACGAACGATCGACCTGCGCGTTGTGGTGGTCGCCGGCGCGCCGCGGCATACCGTCGTGCGGATGAGTCGCCAGGCACTTACCAATCTGCATCTTGGCAACCAGCGTGGCGATGCCGCGGCCCTGCGTGCAGAAGTGCCCAATGACCGATGGAACCCTATGCTTACATCGCTGAAGCAGGCGGCAATGCTCTTTCCCCATTGTCATTACTTTGGCGCCGATGTGCTCTTTACTCCGCATTTTGATCGCCACGCATTGTTAGAACTCAACGCGTTCGGCGATTTGCTGCCCAACATTGACTCGGAAGGGCTAGACACGTACGGCGCAGAAATCTCGGCTTGGCGTACGCGGGGAGCGAATTAAGTTCGTTTGCGCGCCGGCTGAGCCTTATTACGCGCGGTGGTTCATTTTCATTCCACCCCGCTTGTTTTGTGGTGGGCCGAGTGCATATTGAGCGAATCTCTTCACCTCTCGGAGGATCACGCATGTCTCGCTACTTGCTGTTGGCCCTGCTATGGACCACGTTCTTTGTCGCCCATGTCGAAAGTGCCGAATGGCAACCCAAACGCGGCCCCTTAACGACGCGTTGGGCGAAAGACGTGAACCCCGATGCGCCGCATCCAGAATATCCACGTCCGCAGTTTGCTCGCAAAGAATGGACGAATCTGAACGGTCTGTGGCAG
>JAEZGD010000540.1 GCA_023417165.1 Planctomycetota bacterium | reverse complement strand
ACATGTAGCAAAAGAAGATAGGAATCCCCCGGTAGCAGGCCACCTGCGAAGGGTTAGCCGCGACGGTGCGGGTGATTCTACTTATCGTGACGTGCGATTCCGAACGGAATTACGATCAAAAGCGTGCTGATTGAGCTCCGCAGGTCTTCGCCGGGCGTTAGCCGCTAAATAATCTCACCTGCCGTGACATATGCTGGCAGGTGCCCGTTAAATATCACGGAATAGCCTGCAATGGCCTTCGAAAGGTGCTGTTTGGGCCAAAATTCCGTTTGGCACGGGATTCGCTTTTAATGTTCACATCCTTGCTCAACAAACGAATCTATCCCGCCAACGACTCTGAGGAAATCATGGTCAATCGTATCGCCTCACTACTGCCCGCTAGAAACCGGATCGCTACGGTTCTTGCTCCGGCGGGGTCGGCGATGTGTTCGGGATTGGCGTTCGTCGGCGCCGCGTCGCCTGGGCAAGTCGCCAATTTGTATTCGTTGGCTGCCGAAGCGGCCCGTCAACAAGTGGCCGCCCGGCGTCGCTTCCGTGCGGCGACCAGTGCTGCTGCCGTTCACTGGAACTGATCGAGCTACGTCCGCTTAAGTTTCGCTGTGTTGTTTGTCTCGAGTGTGCGTGTCATGGTTTGCCTCCTAGCTAAGAACGGTTGTACTGCCTGTTGTTGCGGCTGAGTTTTTCATCGCCCTGCACAGTTGGTTCATCTTGGTTGTTTAGAAGAGGAAGTCATCATCATGGTCTCGCAAGCTCAATCGCCGTCGTCCGTGTTGTCCCTGCGTTTGTTTGCTAACACGCAGTTGGTGCTGCCGTACTACACTTGGCGCTCAAAGATCGAGAAGTTGTTGCACGCCAGGCATTGGCCTCGCGTGATACCAAGTTGGCCGCGAATACGACCACGCCTGCCAAGGCCCGTCGTTCGTAGCCAAAAGATATTTCGTGTTCATGGTGCCGGAGAGGATTCCGGCGGCCGTCCCAAACCCTGGGCGGTTGAATCTTAGAAACTTTAGTTGCGTCGCTCACTGGGTTGCACCGGAGGCACACGCGAAGACTCTGCGAGGGAGTCACGCATGTCATTCTGCTTAACAATGTCGCGAATGTCGCACGCACGATTGTGTGCGAACCTCTCGATTTCTTTCACCGACTGTCGGCACGACATGACGCCCATGGGCGCGTGTTAAAGCGACGTTAGTCGGTTTCCAAGTTCATTCGTTCGTGCCTCTGCGCTCCCGTTGCGCAGGTTGATTCTCACGAGCGGCGCATTCTTCATCACGCCTTGCGCGCCGATCGCGGTGCGCCTGGCTACATAACAATCTTCAAGTATCAAAGGGAGTAGAACATGCGATTGACCAAGTTCCGATCGCGAGCGGCGTTTACCTTGGTAGAACTCTTGGTGGTGATTGCCATCATCGGCGTGTTGGTGGCTTTGCTGCTGCCCGCCGTGCAAGCAGCCCGCGAAGCGGCACGTCGCATGTCGTGCAGCAACAACCTGCGTCAGATGGGTATTGCGACGCACAACTTCCACGATACGTTCAACTTCCTGCCGCCGGCGTTCATCGGCAATAACACGGATACGACCGACGGCTTTGCCACCTGGGGCGCGATCATCCTGCCCTTCATCGAAGGGGGCAATCAATACGCGTTGTGGGATACGCGTTACATGGTGAGCGAGCAGCCTCGCGACGCCGTCGAAAACCACATCAAGACCTACTTGTGCCCGTCGCGCCCGGCCGCGGTGCTGAGCATTGGTGACTTTACCTCCAAGTCCGGCGGCACCGGCGGTGCGCTCAGCGATTACGCTGCCAGCTTTGGTACCGCGCCCGACTTCGCCAAGTCGAACGGCGCGCTCATTCCGAACAAGCCGAGCGTGGGCACCGATTCCAATGGTAAAGCGATCGTCTTGAAGTGGTCGGGCCAACTCAGCTTCGGCTCGATCATCGACGGCACCACCAACACGCTGCTGTTCGGCGAAAAGCACGTCCGTCCGAACTCGCTGCGTGGCAAGAACGAAGACCGCAGCGTTTTCAGCGGCATTCGTAACACGCACCGCCGCATGGTGGGCATTAACGCTCCGGATAACGAACAGCGTCCGCTGATGCCGCCGACGGCTCAGTCGACCGCCTTGGCGAACAGCGCCTTTGGCGGTCCGCATCCTGGCCTCACCCAGTTTGTGTTGTGCGATGGCAGCGTTCGCGGTCTGCGACTGACGACCGACTTGGAGACCCTGAGCCGACTGGCTCAACGTGACGACGGCCAGGTCATCAGCGGCGATTACTAAACCCAAACCTTTTCACACCAACTTTCTAGTACTACTCGCAAGGAACAGGTCCGTAAGATGCGCACGCTCTCGATTTTTGGAACCCTCATGCTGGCGACCGCACTGTTGGCGAGCCTCACCGGCTGCGGCAAGAGCGGGCCTCCTACCCATCGACTGCAAGGAACGGTGCAGTTGGCGGAAGGCAACGTCGGCGACCTGGCAGGACACACCTTGGAAGCCGTGCTGGAAAGCGACTCGACCGTTCGCGCCTATGGCGCGATTGGTGAGGACGGCCGCTTCGAACTGGAATCGCTCCTGGGCGGACAAATTCGCCCCGGGGCGCTGGCCGGTAAGTATGCGGTGCGCGTCGTACTAGGCGACGACGATCCGGAAAGCCGCAGCCGTGCCGCACAGGCCGTCAATAAGCGATTCCTGAACGTGGAAACCTCGGGACTCTCGATCAGCGTTCCGAACAGCGGTGACGTGACGTTGTCTTTGTCGCGCAGCTAGATCAGCGAAACTCGAGCAGGGACCGGACGCGGCTAGCGGACATGACTTTGCCTTAACCAGTAAGTCACTACCCCAACACCCCCGCTAACAGCGAACGGCCCTGTGAGAGTTTTTCCGCCAGCCGCCAATAAATCCAATCCATCATTCGTCGAAGAGGTGTGCGAGTGCGGAGGCGCCTTGGCCTTCCGCCAGGCTCGGGCCCTCCGCACAGCCACGCCTTGCCATACATCGAACACGTTATTCAAGTCATTCGGAGTTAGCATGTCTCGTTTCGCACTTTTCGCGGCGGCCACGGTGTCGCTGTTCGTCGCCCCCTGGGCGGCGCAAGCTGCCGCAGCTGAACGTAAACCCAACATCGTGGTGATCGTGGCCGACGATCTCGGCTATGCCGACCTCGGCATCCACGGTGGCAAAGATGTTCCCACGCCGCAGATCGACGCCCTGGCCAACTCGGGCGTGCGGCTGACCAACGGTTATGTTTCGGGCACTTATTGCAGCCCGACGCGTGCCGGCCTGCTGACCGGACGTTATCAACAGCGATTCGGTTACGAGTTCAATCCCGGTGCGGCCTCTCCGGAGACTCCGGAAATTGGTTTGCCCGTCACCGAAACCACCTTGGCCGATCGCCTAGCAAGGCGGGCTATCGTACGGGTCTGGTTGGTAAGTGGCACCTGGGGAACATCGACAAGCTGCATCCGCAAAGCCGCGGCTTCGAAGAGTTCTTTGGCTTCCTCGGCGGCGCGCATCCCTATGCACCTGGCCGCGGCAATGAAGGTGTCAACGCGGTGCGCCGTGGTCGCGCTCCGGTCGACGAGATGGAATACCTGACCGACGCCTTCGCTCGCGAAGCGGTCGCATACATCGATCGTCACAAGGAGGAACCATTCTTCCTGATGCTGACCTTCAACGCGGTGCACACTCCGCTCGAAGCCGACGAAAAGTACCTCAAGGGTCTCGAAGGCATCAGCGATCCTCGTCGCCGTGCGTATGCCGCTTTGCTGGCTGCGATGGATAACGCGGTCGGTCGCGTGGTGAAGAAGCTGCAAGACGACAAGCTCGAAGAAAACACGTTGGTGATCTTCTTTAGCGACAACGGTGGCCCGCCGGCCAATGCGTCGTCTAACGGACCGCTGCGTGGCAACAAGGCTCAGACTTGGGAAGGTGGCGTGCGTGTGCCGTTCTTTGTGTCGTGGAAAGGCAAGCTGCCCGCCGGCAAGACCTATGACCAGCCGGTGATCCAACTCGACATTGCTCCCACGGTGTTGTCCGTGGCTGGTGCCGACTACGCCGACGCGAAGTTCGATGGCGTGAACGTTCTGCCGTACCTCACAGGCGAAAAGACCGACGCTCCGCACGACAAGTTGTACTGGCGGTTTGGTGAGCAGAACGCCATTCGCTCTGGCGATTGGAAGCTGGTCAAAGGCGCTGGCGTGAACGAGGCCATCCTCGTGAATCTCGCGGACGACCTCAGCGAGACCAAGGACCTGTCGGCTGCTCATCCCGAGAAGCGCAAGGAACTGGAAGTCGCCTGGGAGGCCTGGAACAAGGAACTGCAAGAGCCGCGCTGGAAGCCAAACCCGCAGAGCAGCAACCAGAAGAAGAAAAAGAAGAAGGCCAATAACTAGTCCTTCACCTGCCTCAACCCTCAAGCAGCTCTCCACTGCACGGAAGATACTATGACTCTTAGCCACGTACGCTTTGTTGCCGCGCTCGGTCTGGCGGTGATCGCCGCCTGGCCAGCGCTTGCCCAGGCCGAATCGACGCCTGCGGCGCAAGATCCGGCCAAGCTGGAGTTCTTCGAAAAGAAGATCCGGCCGCTGTTGGTCGACAACTGCTACAACTGCCACTCGGCCAATACCAACGCCCGCGGCGGTCTGCGAGTTGACGATCACGGTGGTTTGCTCAGCGGTGGTAACAGTGGCGCGGCGATCATTCCGGGCAATGCGGCGGACAGCATCTTGATTCAAGCCGTCAAGTACGACGGCTTCGAGATGCCGCCCAAGAA
Source organism: Planctomycetota bacterium (assembly GCA_023417165.1). GTDB lineage: Bacteria > Planctomycetota > Planctomycetia > Pirellulales > Pirellulaceae > JAEZGD01. Next base: position 705 of record JAEZGD010000540.1, on the reverse strand, counting down.
GCGTCTCTCGGACGAGCAGATCGCGGACCTGGTGAAGTGGGTCGAGGACGGCGCGGCCTGGCCAAAGTCGGAACTGAGCGTTCCGATCGACAAGCCGAACGCCAAGTATGAACAGCTCAAGAAAGAGCATTGGGCCTGGCAGCCGCTGCAAGCCGCCAAGGCGCCGGAAGTGAAGAGCGCGGACTGGCCGCGCGACGATGTCGATCGCTTTGTGGCTGCCAAGCTTGAGGCGAACAACCTCAAGCCGGCCAGCGATGCCGATAAGCTCACGCTGCTGCGTCGTGTGACGTTCGATCTGACTGGCTTGCCGCCGACGCCGGAAGAGATCGACGTCTTTATCGCTGACGATTCGACCGACGCGTACGAAAAGGTGGTCGATCGCCTGTTGGCTTCGCCCGCCTTTGGCGAACGTTGGGGACGGCATTGGCTCGACGTCGCGCGCTATGGCGAATCGACCGGTTCGTCGCGCAACGTGCCCTATCCGCAGGCGTGGCGCTATCGCGACTATGTCATCGACTCGTTCAACAAAGACAAGCCGTATGACCAGTTCATTCGCGAGCAAATCGCTGGCGACTTGTTGCCTGCCGAGTCTGACGAACAGCGCGAAGAGCAATTGATTGCGACCGGCTTTCTGGCGCTGGGAGTGAAAGACGTCAACCAGCGGTTCAAAGTTCGCTTCACGATGGACAACATCGACGAGCAGAT
>JAEZGD010000501.1 GCA_023417165.1 Planctomycetota bacterium | reverse complement strand
GATTAGCCCTGCTTCGCGCAGGTGTTTCTCGACGATTTCGGAGTATGGCGGGCAGGCCAGCAGCTCGCCGCTGCGCCCCAGATTGGCGACGTTATAGCCACGCAGTGCAAAGATTGCGTCAGGCATTGCAGTACGCAATTGCGCTGGTGGCAAGGCATCGGTGGAGAGGGGCAAGATGCGGGCCATATCGCGTCCTGTGCGTAGCGACACCCATTGTCGACGTTGCGGCTCGCGCCGACGTTACCGCCATGGATGCTACGGAATTATACGTCGCTGGACGCCCAGAACAGGCCCCGGCGGCTGGTTTTATCACGGTCACATGCCAACGCTTGGATGCGGCGACCGCTTATGCCGGGTGCAGCATGCCGAGGGAAGCGCTTCTTTCCACGTGTCTTGCGGCGACCCAATGAATTTGCAGAACTAGTGTTGTTGCGAATAAGAGCTGCCATTTCGTTAAAATTGCGTGGTCATCGCGCCGGAATGACGATCCCCAACGCTGCACGTACCATAGACCGGGCGGGTTGCCGTTGGCCAGCGCGAGCGGTACAACCTTTCGTATGAACAGCACCGGCGAGTTACCTCTGACTAACCAGATTGCCGTCGTTACTGGCTCGTCCAGCGGCGTCGGCCGCGCGATTGCATTGGCTCTGGCCGCCCAGGGCGCCGACGTGCTCGTGCATGCGCGCAAGAATGCCACCGGCGCCGCGCAAGTCTCGCAAGAGATTGAGCAACTCGGTAGAAAGTCGGAGGTCATTTGCTGCGACATTGGTGACCCCGGCACGCATGCCGGCTTGGTCGAGAACGCTTGGAGCTGGCAAAAGCGGGTCGACATTTGGGTCAATAATGCCGGAGCCGATATCTTGACCGGCCCGGCCGCCGAGTGGCCTTTCGAACAGAAACTGGCGACGCTGTGGCAAGTTGATGTCGTTTCGACGATTCGGCTTTCGCGCATGATCGGACCGCGCATGCGGCAGCGCGGCTCCGGCGTGATTTTGAACATGGGCTGGAGCCCGGCCGAGATCGGCATGGGCGGCGACGCCGGCGAGATGTTCGGCCCCATCAAAGCCGCCATCATGTCATTCTCGCGCAGCCTGGCGAAAACGCTGGCGCCCGAGGTACGCGTCAATTGCCTCGCGCCCGGCTGGATCAAGACCAAGTGGGGCGAAACCGCGCCCGAGTATTGGCAGCAGCGCGCCGAGCGCGAAGCACTGCTGAAACGCTGGGGAACGCCAGAGGACGTGGCTCAGGCCGCCTGCTATCTGGCTTCGCCGGCGGCGGCGTTCATCACGGGGCATACGCTTCCGATCGATGGTGGCCTGCGCACTGGCAGCGAGTGACGTACCGGCCAGACTTCTTGGTAAGCTAAAGGGATGCCTGAGCACATCCACTTCGTCACCGGTAAACTTGCCGAGCATGCGCTGCGCGCGCAATTGGCCACGCTGGCTCCCGAAGTCGGGTTTGATTACTCGATCGATGTGCTGCCGATCACGGTCGCGGCGCTGATGTCGCCGCCATGGGTCGCGCGGCATCTGCAAGTTCCCAGCATCGCCACGCGCGTGATCTTGCCTGGCTATTGCGATGGCGATCTTGCGCCGCTGCGAGCGCTCGCGCCGAACGTGCCCATCGAACGTGGACCGCGCGACCTGCGGCAACTGCCGGAATTTTTCGGCCAGGAAGATCGCTCGCGGCTGACTTACGGCGCTTACGACGTGCAGATTCTTGCCGAGATCAATCACGCGCCGCGTTTGACCTTGGACGAAATCGTGCGCCAAGCCAAGCAAATGGCGGCCGATGGCGCGGATCTGATCGATGTCGGTTGTGAACCTGGCGAACCATGGAGCGGCGTCGGCGAAGTAGTGACAGCGCTGAAGAATGAAGGTTTGCGTGTTTCGATCGATAGCCTGGAACCGCGCGAAATCGCGCCCGCGGTCCGCGCCGGTGCCGAGTTAGTGCTGTCGGTCAACGCGACCAATCGCGAGGCGGCCGTGGACTGGGGCTGCGAAGTGGTGGTGATCCCCGACGACTTCGCGACGCTCGGTGGCTTGGACGAAACAGTCGAGTATCTCGCTACGCGCAATGTGCGCCTGCGAATCGATCCGATCCTGGAGCCGATCGGGTTTGGATTTGCCGCCAGCTTGGGCCGCTACCTGGAAATGCGTCGCCGTTATCCCGACGCCGAAATGCTGATGGGAATCGGCAATCTGACGGAGCTGACCGACGCTGATTCCGCAGGCATCAATACGCTACTGCTCGGTTTTTGCCAGGAGGTGGGCATTCGCAGTGTGCTGACGACGCAAGTTATCAACTGGGCGCGCACCAGTGTGAAGGAATGCGATCTCGCCCGGCGGTTGATGCATTATGCGGTCACGCAGCGCGTGCCACCGAAGCGGCTGGAGCCCAAGCTCGTCACGCTTCGCGATCCGAAGCTCTATCCCCTGCCGACGGGCGGGTTGGACGAGCTGGCCGCGAACCTGCGCGACCACAATTACCGCCTGTTTGCCGATGCTGGCGAACTGCACCTGATCGCCGCCGGGTTGCATTTGGCCGATGTTGATCCGTTTTTGCTATTCGAGAAACTGCTGGCGACGCAGCCCAAGAACGTCGACGCTTCGCACGCGTTTTACCTGGGCTTTGAGCTGGCCAAAGCGGTGACGGCCCTCACGCTCGGCAAGAATTATACGCAGGATGAATCGCTCGATTGGGGATATTTGACGCAAACCGAACGCAGTCACCGATTAAAGTGTGGTCGAGAGAGGCCCGCGTCGTAACGGCGGCGCCGCTTGGTCGTCTGTATTGCGTTTTGCTGGTCGTGCCTTTTGCTGAGTCTGTCCCCACCGATGTCTCTGCCGCTCGTCGAAGAACTGCCTGCCTGGCTTGATCCTGTCACTGCGTTTACCAAACTGCAGCGGGAATTCGGTGTGGTGTTTCTTGACAGCGCGCTGCGGCACGAGACGCTCGGGCGGTACTCGTTCGTGTCGGCCTGGCCGTCGTGCCTGATGACGATCCCCGTCGCTTCTACAACGAAGCAACCATTGGAATCGCTCGAGCAATTTCTGGGGGACGAGCGCGTGCCGACCATCGCGGGACTGCCGCCGTTTCAAGGTGGCGCAGTCGCGCTGCTCTCCTATGATTTGAATCGTTATCTCGAACGCTTACCTGCGCCGCTGCACGACGAATTTGGCTTGCCGGCGCTCGCCGTAGGCAAATACGACGTCGTGCTCGCTTGGGATCACCTGACGGACCGCGGCTGGATCATCTCGCAAGGCTTGGGCTGGAGTGGCGTTCAGCAATCTGCCGCCGAGATTGCCCAGCGACGCTTGCGGCAGTTCAAGGCATTTTTATGGAATGGAGAACGTAATGAGCCGAGTTGGGCGCCTATCATCCCGACCGAGTCTCGACTTCTTGCGCGCGAACAGCTTGCGCCGCAGCATGCGGTCGGGTCTGTGTTGAATCTGACGAGCAACTTCTCTCGCGACGAATACCTGGCTGCGGTGCGCCGCGCAGTGGAGTACATTCACGCCGGCGATGTCTTTCAAGTGAATCTTGCCCAGCGCTTGCTCTATCCGGCTCAGGGAAGCAGCGCCGATCTGTACTTGCGGTTGCGCGAACGTAATCCGGCGACATTCGCGGCGTACTTCGATCTTGTGGATTTTCAGATCGTGAGCGCTTCGCCAGAGCGTTTCTTGAGCTTGCGCGACGGCGTGGTGGAAGCGCGGCCGATTAAAGGGACGCGCGGGCGGACGGCGCGTCCCGAAGCCGACTTGTATGCGGCCAACGACTTGCTGCAAAGCGAGAAAGACCGCGCCGAGAACGTGATGATCGTCGACCTGATGCGAAACGACCTTGCCCGCGTGTGCGAAGACGATTCGGTGCGCGTCACGCAGTTGTGCGGCCTCGAAAGCTATCAATTCGTGCAGCACCTGGTGTCGGTGGTCGAAGGACGCTTGCGCGAAGAGGTGACGCCCGTCGATGTGTTGCGGGCGGCTTTTCCCGGCGGATCAATCACTGGCGCGCCGAAGGTGCGCGCGATGGAAATTATCGCGGAATTGGAACCAACCGCGCGCGGGGCCTATTGTGGCTCGCTCGGCTATCTCGGTTTCGATGGTACGATGGATTGGAATATTTTGATTCGCACCATCACCGCCGGGCGAGGCTGGTGGCAACTGCCGGTCGGCGGCGGCATTGTCGCACAGTCGGATCCCGAGCGCGAGTACGAAGAAACGTGGCAAAAGGCGCTCGGAATGATCAAGGCGCTTCAATAGTATGATCCTGCTCGTCGACAACTACGACAGCTTCGTCCATAACCTGGCGCGCTACTTGCGTCGCCTGGGACAGGAGACGGTCGTGGTGCGCAACGATGCCATCACGCTGCCGCAGATCGAAGCGCTGCGCCCCGAGGCGATCGTGCTTTCGCCAGGGCCATGCACGCCCGACGAGGCCGGCATCTCGCTCGACATCGCGCGCGATCTTTATGGCCAGTTTCCGCTGTTGGGCGTGTGTTTAGGCCATCAAGTGATCGCCCAGGCGTTTTTTGCCAACATCGTGCGTGCGCCGCAGCCGATGCATGGACGGACGAGCGACATCGTGCATCAGGGGCGCGGCCTGTTCGCCGGGCTTCCCAGCCCGCTGACGGTCTGCCGCTATCACTCGCTCGTGGTTGAAGAAGCGACGCTCGCGCAATCGCTGGCCGTCACGGCACGCACCGTCAGTGGCGTCGTTATGGCGATCGAACATCGTAACCATCCGGTGTGCGGAGTTCAGTTTCATCCCGAGGCGATCCTGACGCAGGGCGGCTTTCGGATGCTGGCCAACTTCTTGGACAGTGCGAAGATTCCGTTTGATCGCACGTCCATTCCCGCCGACGAATGGACGCCGCAGCGCGAAGCCGATTATGTTCCTCCGCCTCGACCGGTGACGTTTTAACGCATGATTCTTGAAGGGATTGTCACGACGCAGAACGCCGACGGCACGACCAATGTGTCGCCGATGGGGCCGCGCATGGATAGCGGCTTTGAGCACTTCGTCTTGCGCCCTTTTCAAACGTCGACCACCTATCGCAATTTGAAGCGGCATCCCTATGGTGTGCTGCATGTGACCGACGATGTCGAACTATTGGCCGCCGCGGCGATTGGGCAATTGACGCCGCCGCCGGTGATGCCAGTGGCGGGGCTGGACGTGAGTCGGTTGGTCGACACCTGCCGCTGGTATGCGTTTCGTGTTACGCTTTTGGACGATACGACCGAGCGAACAACGATCGCTTGCGAAACACTGGCCAGCGGACGCGTGCGCGACTTCTTCGGCTTCAACCGAGCGAAGCATGCGGTGGTCGAAGGAGCGATCCTGGCCACGCGGATTGGGCTGCTTCCTGCCGACGAGATTCGTAGCGAGTTCACTCGCTTGGCGATTATTGTCGAGAAGACCGCCGGCGAGGCCGAGCAGCGCGCCTGGCAGATGCTGGCGGCCTTTGTTGCAGACAAGCTCGCGTCGTAGCTTCGCTCGTCTCTCGTCCTGTACGCGTGAATGATTCGTTTGCTATGTCCCAGCCTTCGTCGATTTCTGTCCACGCGCCGAGCCGATTGCATTTCGGTCTGATGAATTTTGGCGGCGCGGCAGCGCGGCAATTTGGCGGCGTGGGACTGATGGTCGAACGCCCAGGGCTGGAACTGCGCATTACGCCAACTGAAACATTTGCCGCCAATGGTCATTTGGCGACGCGCGTGATCGAGTTCGCGGCGCGCTGGCAAGCGTATCATCGACAGGAGATGTTGCCGGCTTGCCTGGTCGAAGTAGTGACCGCGCCGCGCGAGCATACTGGCCTGGGCGTGGGAACCCAGCTAGGAATGGCGCTGGCCGCGGGGCTCAGCCACTTTATTGGCCTGCCAGAGCAAACACCGATTGAACTGGCCACTAGCGTCGGTCGCGGGCAACGCTCGGCCGTCGGCGCGTATGGCTTTGTGCTCGGTGGTTTGATCGCTGAGCGGGGCAAGCTGCCTGGCGAACCGGTGTCGCCGCTCGATTGCCACCTACACTTGCCGGCCGAGTGGCGCGTGCTGCTAGTAACGCCACAAGATTATGTCGGGCTGGCGAGTGAAGACGAAGCCCAAGCGTTTGCATCGCTGCCGCCCGTGGGGACCGATGTGACCAGCGAACTGGCGAAGATTGCCCGTGAGCAAATGCTGCCCGCCGCCGCACGTGGTGCCTTCGGTCCCTTTGCCCAGGCGGTTTACGACTATGGCTGGCGCTCTGGCGAGTGTTTTGCGTCGATTCAAGGCGGCCCGTATAACGGTCCTCGCTTAACTGCAATCGTCGACGCCCTGCGAGCGCTCGGTGTGGTGGGCGTCGGCCAAAGCTCGTGGGGACCGACTATCTTCGCACTGCTTGAAAGCGAAGCCGACGCCGAGCGCGTCGCCGACGCAATCGTGCGCAGCGATGCCGGGCGTGACTGCGAAGTCGTTCTCAGCCGCATCGCGCGCCGCGGCGCGACCATTCAGTAGGTCGAAGCCAGGCTTCGACCATTTCTACTTGCGCTTTGGGTCGAAACATGGCTTCGACCTACCGGAGCGTATTACCCAATAATCACGGCGGGACGTTTGTCGCTATCGGGTTCGGCCAGGCGGATGAGCTCGCGCACGATCCACGGAACGTTCCCTTCGCCAAACAGCACGAACCGCAAGTTAGCGGCCATGGGGCTTTCGTCCGACCAGCCGAAATGTATCTCAGGCGGTTTGCCAACCTTCGATAGTTCGAGCGCCAGCGTCGCGATGACGTGCGCGATCGACACGCAGCGCGTCACCTTGATGATGAACCGCCCTTCCTCGTGGCGGATATCCATGAGCGGGCTTTGATAGAATTCGCTCGTGTCGCCCAGGCTGACTTCGACAAACACAATCGGCACATCCATGCCAAGGCGATGCACTTCGCGGATTTGCTGTTCTTTGCTTTCGAGCGTTTGCCGCCCTGGCCGATGCGGCACCAGAACCGGAAACTCCAATAGTCGCAGCGTATCCCAAAGAAACCGGGATTCGTTATCGACGAAGTCAAAATGCAGGAAACGCAGCTCGGTGCTGCGAAGCGTGCGCGAAACCATGGAG
>JAEZGD010000478.1 GCA_023417165.1 Planctomycetota bacterium | reverse complement strand
GTCCGTACTCGGTGCCGTATGCCGAGTGGGGCGCACCGTTCGCCGGGCTCGGTGGTGGAGGCTGGGGCGGTGGTTGGATCCCTGGACCTGGCTGGGGTCCTGGACCAGGTTGGGGCGGCGGCTGGGGCGGCAGTGGCATTCCGCCTGCGGCGTTGACGCATCCTGCGGTGCCGAACAATCCTGGGCTGGGCTTTCCTGGCCAAGGCGGCATCTATCCTTATTCTGACGAGCACTATCCGCTTAATCGTGGCTCGTGGGGCGCCGCCCCGCGGTAGCAAGCCGCTCATAACACGCTAACGTAGGCCGCTCGCTCCGCCGAGCGGCAAATCTAGGCATAGTGCATCCGCTACGACGGAGGATCGCCTAATTGCTTGCCAGCAAACGTCGCGCTGCTAACGTTCCGCAGAGACTTTCCACTCGCAAGGCGAGTGGGCGACAATTCGCATCTATAAACGCTTGGCACTACAATGCCGGGCATGTCGAATCCCTCGTCGCCAATCAAGTTGCCAGTGAGACGCACGATCTTCGTCGGCGTGGTGGTACCAGCGTTCTTTGTCTGGCTGAACGATCGTCTCCATACGCAGTACAGCATCTCTGACCACTTCTGGATCAGCTTCCAATTGCTGGCCGCTTGCGTGGTGCAAGTCGGTATCTTTGGCGTGCTATGCGGCAAGCTCATCGACTGGCCGGTCTTGCGTTGGCTGATTTATGGCTGGTGCTGGCTGCTGGTTGACATTCAATTTTTGAGTGCCTCCTGGCTCTCCAACGGCAATTACTACGACGACCGATTTCTGCTCGCCAATGGAATGTTTGGAGCTCAACTCGGACTGATCACGATCTGGGCGATCCTCGGCACAACGCGCTGGGTAGTGCGGCTGCCGATTGCCATGGTCCTAGTCACGCTGTTGTCATTGCCGATAGCGGCAGCGACGCAATGGTACTACTGGCATGGCCCGCTCAACTATTTATTCGCCATCCAGACGGTAGCGCTCGCGGCATTGTGCGGCGTGCTGCGTTGGCGAGGTTACCGCTTGTTACCCCAGGAACACTCTATCGCCGCCAACTCCGAGAAACACACCAGCCAGTTCGGCATGCGGGACGTGCTTGTGTGGACGACCGCTATGGCAATCGCCTTGGCAGTCGCGCGGGCGTTTGAACTCCTGTCGGTACGAATGTTCGCAGGCTTCACGTACAACGTCTGGAACTGGGGGACGGCGCTGACGCACGGCTGGCTACTGGCGATGGCGCTGATCGTTGCACTGTGGGCAGCGCTCGGACAGGGTCCCGCCTGGCTACGTTGGTCGCTGCTAGTGGTCTCCTCCTTGTTGACTGGCTTTCTGGGAGCGTATTTGCAATACTTTGCCGACAATCACGCCGCCGGCAGATTCGTTCGGATGCAATTCTCCTGGGACTTTTTCTGGGAGTACTATCGCAGCTGGATCGCCGTCTTCGTCTTGGCCGCCAGCCTGCTGTTCGCCACTTTGTTGATCGTGCGCGTGCGCGGCTATCGCTTGCAACGGTCGATGGCGTAGGCCGCTCGCTCGGCCGAGCGACAGAATCGGTGCGCGGTGCATCCGCTGCGAGGGAAGAGGACTTTGCTACTGGCTGGTATCCGTCGCGCTACATGCGTTCCGCAGAGACTTTCATCTCGCAGAGCGAATGGGCTATGAAGGCTGCTACTGGGCCATCGCGCCTTCACGGCGGCGGATGACGCCGAATTCATAGGTGTAGTCCACACAACGCCAGTCGCCGTCTTCCAGCCAGAATTCGGCGGTGACCATCAAGGGAATGGCGCGCTCGCGCATCACGCCCAGCTTGTCGCTCAACACAACGTTGGCATGAAAATCGGCTACGGCGCGCGGTGGTTGGCGGCGACGATCAATCTGCACCTTGACGGGCGTGCCAATCTTCACGCGATGCACGTCGTACAGGACCATCTCGGCGCGCAGGCGGTCGCGATGCCCGCTTGCTGTGCTATGAAAGTGCTGCGCGAGCGCCTCGATGTTGTTGGCCTGCGCTTGGCGCGCGATGGTATGCAGCGTCGCACGGACCGCCTCGGCGTCGGTGACGATCGAGCGTTCCAGCAACAGCAACCCGCCAAAAATCACCAGCGACGCCACCCAGGCAATCGCCAACTCGCGGCGCTGCGTCTGAAACCAACCGCCGCCCAGGATCGCCAAGGTTAAGACGCCCAAGATGGCGATCGCCAGCGGATTTTCAAGGAAGAGCGTCATAGGAGGTTAGGCAGGCAGAAGTTCCAAGTTCCAAGTGACAACCTCACGTTTCCGGCTTGGCACTTGGCCCTTGGATCTTGGCACTTTTTTCTCTCTTACGCCACCGTTGCCACCACAATGTACCCCAGCCGAGCACGACGAGGATGCCAAGCACCACATACAGCGGCTGGAGCGTCAGCCATGTTTTGCCCGGCGCCGACATCTCCACCGTCGGCTCCTCGCCCAGGCGTTGCTGCAAAGCGCGGGAACGACCTTGGTAGTGCCGTTCCTGCTGCGCGCGGCGTTCTTCGAACTTCGGCCCAATCAGCACGAGCAGTACCAGCGCGAACGTGGCAAACGTATATAGCCAAAACCAAGGCGAATCGGTCAGCGGAGGTTGCGATGGAGCAGACATGTCTTTATTAGAAGGGCCCGTCCTCTCAGTGCCAAGTGTCCCTCGTCGCCTTTCGCAACATCAATGCGATGAAGCTTAGTCGTCGATCCAGCCGGTCTGCGTTTCACCTTGCTCGTTCGCCTGCCACAGTCGACCGCTTTTCACATCCAGGCAAGTGAGCCAACCGCCGTCATAGCAACGCGTATCAATACAGATCGCATGGCGAAGATAGACCGGCCGAAACGACTTCTGCGACGTATGGCCGCAAACCATGATCTTGCCCGACTGATGCGGCGGCGGATGATGAAAACGCTCCCAAAACAGCATGAAATCGGGCTGCTCGTCCAAGGGCAAATCGGGAGCGGCGTTGGCATGCACAAAGAAGTGCGTGTCGATCTCGTAGTACCGCTCGGTCGCGGCCAGGAACTGCCAATGTTCGTCGGGAATGTCGGCCAGTTTCCCAGGCACGCCGGGCGCCGCGTAGGAATCGAAGGTCGCCTGGCCGCCTACTTCGAGCACGGTCTTCATGGTGAGTTCGCTGTCGCGCGCTTCCAGCAGCATAATGTCATGATTGCCGCGCAACGCGACTAAGTTCCCTTGCTCGCGATAATGCAATAGCCAATCGATCACGCCGCGTGAGTCGGGCCCGCGATTGACGTAATCTCCCAGCGTAATGACGACATCTTGCGGTGTGAACGCCGCGCATTGGGCCAGTGCCTGCAGGGATCGGCTGCAACCATGAATGTCGCTGACGGCTAAATGTCGCATGCCAGTCCCTGCGGGCAGAGGACACAAATTCTGAGCAGCGACTGGCGAAAACGCCGTGACCGTCGGCGACTAATCGTCGCTACGACTGAAACAGAGCAGGCAGATATCGTCACTTTGCAGTCGCCCAGCCGAGAAGCTGCGCACGTCGGCGACCAGCGATTGGCCAATGCACTGGCAATCACGCGGCGCGTGGGCCACGGCGTCGAGCACGGCGTCGAGTCCATAGATCTGATCGGCGGGATTCATCGCTTCGTTGACGCCATCGGTAAAGCATAGCAAGGTATCACCGCGCGAGAGGGCCATTGTCGTTTGATCATAATGCGCGGCGCGATTCACTCCCAGCGGCAGTCCGGCGCTCGAAGCGCCGACCATGTCCACCACGTTCACGCCGCCTCGGCGTAGCAGTGGCGGAACATGCCCGGCGTTGACGACCGTGAGCGTGTGTTGCGCGAAATCGAGCAGGCAAATGACCATGGTGACGAACGTGCCATCGCCACGATGCGAACAAAGCTGCTCGTTCAGTCGTCGCATCGCTTCGGCAGGCGTGGGTGACGTTAACAGCGAATAACGAACATCGCTGCATAGCCGCGCCATTAGCAGCGCGGCGGTTACTCCTTTGCCGGCCACATCGCCCACTACGAGCGCCAGCTTGTCTTGCGGCAGTTCGATGTAATCGAAATAGTCGCCCGCGACATCTTCCGCTGGCCGGTAATAGTCAAAGAAGCGATAGCCGTCGACTTCGGGCCTTCGCCCTGGCAAGAAGTGCAACTGCACTTGCTTGGCCATCGCCAGATCGCGCTTTTGACGATCGACATGCAAGAGCAAGTCGTGCATCTTCGCATAATCGACCGCTTGGCCGGCCAGAAAGGCGACGCTAATCAGCACGTCCAGATCGTGTTGCGTGAAGACGTGCCGCGCGTCGCTGGTTTCAACATGAATCACGCCTACGGGCGCATGCGAAGGTCCCATCAGCGGCGCGCACATGATCGAGCGCACTTGCTGCTCGAAGATGCTGCTATTCATTTCTTCCAGGCGATCGTCGTTGGGCACGTCGCCGGACAAAAACGCGGCGCGCTCGCTCATCACGCGCGCCGCGACGGTGCCGCTAATCGGACTAATGGTGTCGCTCTCGCCGCTGCGATGCTTGATCGCCTTGGGCACTAGCTCGTGGGTTGCCGGATCGCTTTGGAGGATGTAACCGCGATCGGTCTGCGGAAAGATGCGAAACAGGCTTTCCAAGATCTTCGGCAGCACCGCGTCGGTATCAAGCGAAGTGCCCAAATTCTGGGCGATCTCCAGCACCGCTTTGAGCTTCTGATGCGCATTGATCTCGGCGCGCTTTTCGGTGCCGCGCGCATCAATCGAGGTCACGATCCGCTCGGCGGCGATTCGATCAGTCGGGCGACGCTCCGCGGCTTGCTGCGGTAGCGTGGCGGTGGCGGCCGGGCCTTCGCTCGTCTGCGCGGTGGGGCGCACGCGCACGATTACAG
>JAEZGD010000614.1 GCA_023417165.1 Planctomycetota bacterium | reverse complement strand
TAGCGATACGTTACCGGAACAGTACCGCCACAAGGTCTACATTGGCAACTTTCACGGGGGTTGCCTCAACGTCGACAAGCTCAAGCGCGACGGCAGCAGCTACTTCGCCACGGGCGAGCCCGATTTCCTGACCGCTAACGACGCCTGGTTCATGCCGGTCGTGCAGAAGACCGGCCCCGATGGCAACTTGTACGTCCTTGATTGGTACGACCGTTATCACTGCTATCAGGACGCCAACGCCGATCCGGCCGGCATCGACCGCGGCAATGGTCGGCTGTACCGCATTCGTTACAAAGACACGCCGCACGCGAAGCCGTTTGACCTGTCGAAGGACACCGACGAGCAACTAATCGAGAAGCTCGGTAGTGGCAACGGCTATGTTCGCGATATCGCCCAGCGTTTACTGACCGAGCGTCGTTTGGACGCCAAGCCCGGTAGCCCACTCGCTGCGCAGCTAACTGCTTTGGCCCTCAGCAAAGACCGCCCGCGCCCGCAGCGGATGCACGCCTTGTGGGTGCTGATCAGCGGTCAGGAGTTGCCGGAATCGACGTACCTCGCGCTCCTCGCGCACGAGGATCCAACCTTCCGCGCGTGGGGCGTTCGCGCCGCAGGCAATGCGGGCGAAGCCGCCGCGCCGGTGCATGAACGCATCGTCTCGCTGGCACACGACGAATCGCCCGACGTGCGGCTGCAAGTCGCCATCGCCGCGCAGAAGCTGAAGGGTGTCGACGCTACGACGCTCTTGATGGACGTGCTGGCTCACTCCCAAGGCGACAAGTTAATTCCGCACATCGTCTGGCAGAACCTGCATCCGCGTTTCGACCGGCAGCAGGAAATCACGCACTTTTTGGCGACGCTCGGTAAACTCGATCGCGCCCGCTGGCCTGGCGTGCATGCGATCATGCCGCGCGTTATCGATCGCTTGCTATCGTCCGGCAAGCCCGATCCGGTCGCCATTGCCACGCTGTTTGCCAAGCTGAGCAGTGGCGAAAAGCCCGATGCGGCCATCGCCGGCAAATGCCTGGCGGTGCTGCAAGAGCGCGTGCAATCGCGTGAACTCGCCGGCGAGCAACTGACCGCACTCAAAGACAAGCTGGCCGCGCCGATCGACAAGATTCTGCAAGCGGACGCCAACAGCCCGCTCTATCTGGATGCCGCGCTGCTGGCGACCAGTTGGCAAGACGAACGTGCCACCTCTGTTGCTCGGCGCGTCGCTCTCGACCACGCGCAGCCCGCGCCGCGTCGCTTGCAAGCGGTCGATGCATTGATCACCGCCAACGACGTGCAACTGCTCGATGCCGTGCAAAAGCTGCTCGCCAGTGGCGAAAAGCCCGACCAGGCGCTACGCGGCACGCTCATCTCGGCACTCGCGCGGCTCGATCAGCCGGGAGTCGCGCCGTTGCTGATTGAAACCTTTGCCACGCTCGATGCCGAACACAAGCCGCGTGCCATCGAAGTGCTGACCGCGCGCACCGCGTGGAGCAAGTCGCTGCTCGCCGCCATCGAAGCCAAACAGATTGCGCCCGAAGCGCTCAACGTCAACCAGGTGCGCAAGCTGCTCGCTACCGGCGACAAAGACATCGCGGCGCTGGTGACCAAGACTTGGGGCACGTTGCGCACCGATCGCGATCCCGCGCGCGAGCAAACCATCGACGCCATGCGCACGCTGGTCCGCAGTCGCCCCGGCGATCCACATCAAGGGCAAGAGGTGTTCAAGAAGCTCTGCGGCCAGTGCCACAAAATGTATGGCGAAGGGCAGGAAGTCGGTCCCGACATCACCGTCAACGGCCGCGGCAATTTCGAGCAACTGCTTTCCAACGTCTTTGATCCCAGCCTGGTGATCGGCGCTTCGTATCAAGCGCGGACGGTGATCACCGAAGACGGTCGCGTGCTGACGGGCCTGCTGGTCGAAGATAACGACCAGCGCATCGTGCTCAAGCAGCAAGGCGGCAAGCTCGAAACGATCGCACGCGCCGATATCGACGAGATCAGCATCAGTCCGCTGTCGCTGATGCCGGAGGGAATCGAAAAACAGTACCAGCCGCAAGAAATCATCGACTTGTTCGCGTTCCTGACGCTCGACAAGCCGCCGAGCGATCCTTCCGGCCGCAAGATTCCCGGCACCGCTGCGCTCAAGCCGCGCGAGGAACTCGATCCCAAGAAGTACCACGAAATCCTCGACGAAACCTTGCCAGGCTTTGCGATTGCCAAGTCGGGCGAGAATGGCGTCGGTCTGCTCGAAAAGCACCTAGGCCGCGCTTACGTGGTCCGCACCCATCCGGTCGAGAAAGAGCAGTCCTGCGTACTGTCGCGTCAAGTGGAAGTTCCCGCCGGCAAGAAAACGCACCTCGCGCTCGGTGTCTCACACCATGCCGATCCGCCTGGCGATTGGAAGCTGGTGGTGAAGGTTGATGGCAAGCCGGTACACGAGCAAATCGTCGGTCCGCAAACGACCACCGATGGATGGGCCGACGTTTCGATTGACCTATCGAGCTTTGCCGGCAAGAAGGTGCTGGTCGAAGTCCTTAATCAGCCCACCGGCTGGAACTTTGAATTCGGCTACTGGAGCCGCGCCGAAATGGTCAGCCAGTAGCACGCGTGCGAATCGTTGCAGGTCCACAGACGCTAGTGAACCATCGCTAGCGTCTGTTGAAACAGGTAACAACTTCGTAACGACCAGCATCGCGATGCGCGGCACACTTGCGACTTTTCCCTTAATTTCCTGGCGGATTTTTCCCGCGAGCGGGAAACGTCTGGCCTCTCTGGCACGTCTTAATCATTGTTGTGTGCGGCGACGGTGCGCCGTCATACTAAAGGCGGTCAGGGGTGACGGTCTGGGCGAACGGGAGTTCTCGCGATGTCTCGTCTGTTGTGCGGGTGGGTGGCGTTTGCGCTGTTAGCAACCACAGTTTCTTTGTCGGCGGCGGAACCGGATGTGCCTCGCGAAGTGGCCGACGCGATGCAAGACCGCAAGTTCGATCAAGCGATCGCCGCGATCGACAAGTTGCTCACCGCCAAACCCGCCGCTGCGTCCGGCGACCAACTGCGTTATCTCAAAGGTCGTGCGCAGCATCTGAAGCAAGATTACGACGACGCCATCGCCACGTTCGACGCGCTCGGCCAGAACGAAAAGAGCCCGCTCGCCCGGCGCGCCCGCTTTGCCAAAGCGGTGTCGCTGGCGCGCAAGGGCGACTATCGCGCTGCCGAACTGATCTATAAAGCCGAGGCCGAGCACTTGCTGTCGCTCGATCGCAAGCAAGAGATCGCCGACATCTATCTGGAATTTGCCGACGCCTATTTCGCGCCGACCAAGATCGACCAGCAACCCGACTTCGCCAAAGCGATCAGCTTTTATCAAAAGGCGCTCGAAGTCGGCCCGCGCATGGACAAACGGGTCGCACTCAAACTGCGCATCGCCGAATGCCACCAACGCCTGGGCCAGCACGACCAGGCAGTCGCACAGCTGACGGGATTCATCAAAGAACATCCGACGCACGCGCTCGTGATCGAAGCCCGCTTCCGTCTAGGCGAGTCGTACCTAGCGCAAGGCAATCCGGTTGAAGCACGCCGCACCTGGCAAGATCTGCTTGAGCTGCACGCCGACTCGCAATCGCCGCGCGTGGCCGAAGCCGCCTTCCGTCTCCATGCCACCTATGGCTTGCCATCACCAAGCAGCCGCGAGGATCTGTCGCTAGGCGTCGCATCGCTCGAAGCGTTCCTCGAAAAGTTCCCCGAGCACAAGCTGGCCGGCGCCGCCCACCTGATCATCATCCAAAGCTATTTGCATCGCGGGCAGTTCGAAGATGCGGTCGCTGCCGCCAACAAGTTCCTCGCGGACGAACGCTACACGCAGCGCGAGGAGATTCCCGCCGCGCGCAACTTGCTCGGCATTGCGTATAAGGTGCAGCAAAAGTATGACGAAGCCTTGGCTGTGTATGCCCAGTTCCTGGCCAAACATCCTACGCATCGCGACTGGGCGCAGGTGCAGCAAGAGATCATCAACGTCGAGTATTTGAAAGCCCAAGCCGCCTTCACCGCCAAGAAGTACGACGAAGCACGCAAGCTGTGGGAAGCCTTTCTGGTCAAGTATCCGCTCGACGCCCGCGCACCCGGCGTGCTGTATTTGTTTGGGCAGATGAAGTTCCTCGAGCAAAAGTACGACGAAGCCATCGCCGCCTGGCGGCAAGTGGTGTCGAAATATCCTGGCACCAACGAAGCCTCGCAAGCACAGTTTCGCATCGCCAGCACGCTCGAAGACGAGCAAGGTGACTTCGCCGCCGCGCTAGTGGAGTATCGCAAGCTGAACTGGGGGCAATTCACCAGCCCCGCGCAACAGCGCATCGCTCGGCTGACCGCCAAGACGATGGCCGTCGCCACCGAGCGAGTCTTTCGCAGCGGTGAAACGCCACAGCTCAAGCTGACCACGCGCAACATCGACTCCGTGACCGTGCGCGTCTACAAGGTCGATCTCGAGACCTACTTCCGCAAGATGCATCTGGCCAGCGGCATCGAGCAGCTCGACATCTCGCTCATCGATCCCGATGCCACTTTCGAATTCAAAGTCCCCGAATACAAAGAGCACAAAGAACTGATCAGCCAGATCGAAGTCCCGCTTCCCAAGCAAGGCGACTTGGCTGCCGCCGACGCTGGCGTGATGGCCGTGACGGTCAGCAGCAAAACGTTGGAAGC
>JAEZGD010000411.1 GCA_023417165.1 Planctomycetota bacterium | reverse complement strand
ATGCTGGTCGTGCATTTACTGGCAACACTCCCGCTTCACCGACGGTTTCGGGCACTGCCGCATACGGTAACGCGACGATCGGCACGCCAAGAGCCATGGCCTCCACTAGCGGCACGCAAAACCCTTCATGCAGGCTGGCCGAAACCAGCACACTGGCTACTTGGTAGTAGGCACGCAGTTCCGCTTCTGATACCTTGCCGACAAAATGGACATATTCTTCGAGACCATAAGCCGCGACTTGCCGATGAAGCTCTCGGTTGTATCGCTGGAGCCCCGGATCCTCGCTCCCGACAATTAGCAGGCAGCTATGGCGCGCAGCCTGCTCCTTGAACGCTGCGAAAGCCTGAAGCAGAAATCCGTGGTTCTTGTGAGGACTAAGGCGTCCAACACACAACCAGTTAGACTGTCCATTCCCAAATCGCTTCAGGACTCCTGGATCGGGAGCCAGTGAAGCGAGCCGCTCAGTCTGATGGAATGGCGGCACTGCCAGGCAGCGATCGGCAGGTGCTCCTGCCGCGAGCAACTCGCGCAAACTGTAGTCAGAGTTTGCCAAGCAAAAGTCAAAACGGTGCCGCAATAGGTCTTGGGTTTGCCGTCTGCCCGTCGTGGTTAATCTCACGTGGGCGGCGCTAATGCTATGAAAGTGCTCCGGAGGGGTGACGTTATGATATCGCAAAATCTTGCGATACGAGGTGGGCTGCACTAGTTCTTCCGCCTCGGGAAAGTAGATGCCGTGGTGGTAGATTAACAGCCCTCCGCGTTCGATGGCATCGGGCAGTGCTTCACGATATGGATAGACGGTCGCCTCGACATGGTTTGCAGCGGTCGCCGTCAGCCAGCAATGATGACCACGATCGCCCAGCAGGGACGCCATGGCCATAGCGTCGCCACTAATGGCATCGCCATACGAGAGAGTAGGCACGAAGACGGCGACACGCATGGCATTAGCTCCGTGGGGAGTGGTAGACCAAATTCGCTTGTGGGAGACTTCGACAAGGGAAGTTCTTTGGTTTGTTTACAAGCACGAGACAGCGAGCATCCTGTTCTATGCTTCTCGTCAACCTGCAATTGCAGCAAATCAGTCTTGGGCGGGTAATCAAATATGTCCCGTTAAAGAATCGGTGCAAATGCGCATGTGTTGGCATTGGGTATAAAGTAGTCAAAAGTTGAATCGGCGATATGTAGTGAGTGTCATCAAAGTGATTGTGTATTAGTATTGACATTGCTCGCTGCGGCTGCTATATTGCGACCCATGCCATGGAAGGTATGCATGACCTCCTACCAAAGGTGACATCGGCGTCACTGGAACCCCGCCTGGGCCAGCGGTAAAGCGGCCCCCTCCTCTTGCTTCTGACCGCGACGCCTCTGCCGTCGCATCTTGGATTCTTGAAGCAGTGCCTTTCGGAGCCCACAAGCTATGCGCTCGAATTGCGTACACACGATGTTTGCCGCGCCTTCCTTCTCTGCTAGGGCGCTTCCCCGAGACGGGCAGCAGTCACCCTCACGTGGCGACACGCTGGCAGTTGTGCCCGAACAGACTCGTTTTAGACCGTTGGAGGAAGCTCGCCTAAGCTCCGCGGCGAAACGAGCGTCGCATGATGTGACGAGCTGGCGACATTTGCTCGCACTCTATCTCGTAGCAATTCGAGCCAACAGGCCTTGGCCCGAACTCTGCGGCTGCTACTCGAACATGCTTGGTATCAAGAGCAGCTCGACATTTGCGCTCGGCGCGTCCTGCGGCACGATCGTTGTCGTGCATCGCTCGTTGTTGATATAAAACAGGACGCCATGCTCCTGCTTGCGAGGTCACTTCAGGCAGCTCCCGATCTGCATCTTGACCTGTCGCGAGCGGAAAATCATTTCGCCGGTTGGATGGCGACTATCGTGATGCGGCATTGCCAAGAAGCAGCCCGGAAGCTGCGGAATCATCAGCGCAAAGTAGAGTCACTCGGCGATGGAGTTATCGCCAGCCAGAGGCCTTCCGACTTAGATGCCTGCATTGATCTCAATATGGCTGTCGAGCAGTTGTCCGATCCTCTTCGCGCCGTGCTTGCTCTGCACGCGAAGGGCTGGTCGATTCATGAATCGGCAGCTCGGTTGGGTATGAGCTATTGGAAAACGCGTCGCCTACTGCTGGAAGGCCTGGATCAACTCAGGCGGCTTCTGGCCTAAGGTCTTCCCCCCCGTGCAAAATCTCTTTGGAAAGCCGCCAATCCAATATCCAGCCCCAAAAGTGAAGGCGGATGCTGCGCCCGTTGTCGATCCCTGCGCGATGGGGCACAAGTGGGATGAGAATGCGCAAGGCATCGAACGCTGCACAGGCTGCCTGACTGGCGTCAGGTCGCGTCGTCAGGGACCACGATTATTGGAAGCGACTAGCGCGAACGCATGCGGCTGCGAACTTGTTCTTGCTTTGGTGTGTCGTTGTAACTTCAATGCAGATGTCAGATCACCGGGGAGTATGACCATGGACGACGAATCCGCCGAACAGTATCGAATGCCTGGCCCCGAAGTCACTTACACGCTCTTTCGGCGGTGGCAAAAGGCCCGACGTGGTACGGTACCGGCCGAAGACATGACGAATCCGGTCTGGGAGTGGTTATTTCGTGGGCGCATTGATCCGTATCATGCGAACGAACTTTTCAAAGACCGCTCTTCCCAATTCCTAGGCGTCCCAGACGTTCCCAGCGAACCTCGGTGGGCTGGCTGCCGGATGGGGCAGAGTCGCACGGAACTTTCTGATGGACGCGTGTTTTGGATCGCCGGTGAACATGAAGACTACTACGATCCTGACTTCTTCATCTACAACGATGTGATCGTCGAGTACCCCCATCGCGAACTGCAAATCATCGGCTATCCAGTGGAGACGTTGCGGCCTACCGACTTCCATTCCGCGACTGCGACGCCAAGCGAAGATGCGATCCTGATCATTGGCAGCATTGGATACCCCGGCGATCGGCGCGAAGGGGTTACTCCGATCTATTCACTAAGAACGGATTCCTTGGCAATCGCGGAAGTGGAGTCGTTTGGGAACCAGCCCGGCTGGATCCACAAGCATCACGCTTCGCTGTCGGAGGATGGTTTGTCGATCGTCGTCCACGGTGGAGAAGTGCTCACATCGGAAGGATTCATCGAGAATATTGACGAATGGTCACTTTCTCTAGCAGACTTCCGTTGGAGCAGGTTGACCATGCGAAAGTGGCCACGATTTCAGGTCGCAAGAGCGGATGGAATGCGCCTGCATCTTTTTGAATACGAAACGCTGGAATTTCACCAGCAATTCCCTGGAATTGGCGGCCATGATGAATACAGTCTTGCGTCGGAACTTGGGGCGGAACCAAACATGGCCGCATTCCAGAGTCTCTATACGCCATCGATCGAGCATGAGGTCGTCTCCCCAAATCCAGAAAATAACAATGATTGGCGATCCAAACGGATTTTCGTGAGGGGCGTGATGGTGCGATTCACTGAGGACATGAATCTCTTGACCGCAACTGTTGAAGGTGACTTGGATAGGTCCACTGTCGAAGCACTCGCTCTCGAAATGCAACACAAGCTCGAGCTCATCGAGCATGCAGACTGCCTGTTGAAATGGATCAGCTAGCACCTTGCAGCTTGGCCAGCGCCGTTCCCATAATTCTTCGGCATCGAGCTTGCTGGCCAATTAGCACGCCGAGCGCAAGAAGCAGCCCGCGCGTGTGTGCGTGGCACCATTTAGTGACAACGCACTGTTGCCGATAAACGGCATGCATAAAGATCCCTCAAAAACGTTTGCTTGCGCGCTTACCGCTCGCATATATTCCTCCGTTGAGATCGCACTTCAGTTGCCGCCACGGAGGTTTTGCCATGCGCAAGGTTCTAGCGTCGCTTCTGATTCTGCTTGTCGCTACTAATCCCGTACTTGCCTGGAACGACCTTGGTCACAAGATCGTTGCGTTGATTGCCTGGCGTCAGCTCAATAACGATGAACGGTACAAGGTCGTTGCTTTACTTTCGAAGTATCCACGATTCGTTGAAAATTTTCAGGGGCGAATGCCCGATTCCATTGCTGCTGGCAGCCTGGCAACTAAGAACGAGTGGTTGATCTAGCAGGCGGCCGTCTGGCCTGATATTGCGATGGGATTCCCGGCGGAATTGCGTGGTAGTTACCACCGGACTAGTTGGCACTATATCAACAAGCCGATGTTTCTTAGCGATTCGGATCGAATGGCGCTAGAAGATAGCCTCGCTCTCAACTTGGAGCTTGATCCGCCAGCGACTGCGGGGAAGAGCATGAACGTGATCCAGGTGATCCGCTTGACGCGTAAGACGCTTCCTGGCGATGCTGCTAGCGCCGAAGATAACTGGCTCGGCGGCAAACGGCTCGCTCAATCTTAGTGACTCGTATGTAAGGAGTATTCCATGTCCAAAGTCCAAGTTGATCAGGCGGCGCTGAAGAACGCTATCAAGACAACGGAATTCCCGCACGGCACAACATGTCTCGTGCGACGGGTGACTGATACGGATATTGAGGCAAGTTTTCGGCCTGAGGTCGAGGACGAGTGGGTGATGTTGCCTTTGGCCGAGATCGCATCGTTCGAGGTTGTCCGGCAGATTACGATGACTTCGGGTGAATACTCCCTGGTCAAACTGGGACTTCAAGACGAACACTCCATCACTGAAATCGAGGCTCTTCGTGCGCAGATCCGTTTCATGCGAGAGAACCCGACGCGTTCGTGTAGGTGCGGTGGACGCTCTGGTTTGCTCATACCTCAGCAGCACACTCAGTACACGGATCGGCAGCCCGGCTGCGCAACACGGTGCGATCATCTGGGAGGATGTGCGTGGTGGAGATGTATGTGGGACTGCTTGGTTACAGTAGAGGCATGACAAGACGAACAAAGGTTCAACCGGAGCCGCGGGCCGCGCAGTTTTTGAAATAAACGTTGGTCGGCCGCGGCCAGGTTCCGGATAAGAGTGGCTCGCGGTGCCACCAGTGGGGCGATATAAAAGGGTCTTAGTCTTGGCAACTGCGAAAGGCCGAAAAAAGAAGTGGCGGAATTGGCGGACGCGCTGGAGTTAGGATCCTTCGCCCATGACGGAATCAGCCCCCAGCGGAGCAGTGCCACTTCGCGCTTGCCGTCGAGAGTGGGAGAGTTTTGGGGCAGTGGAGAGAGAGAAAGCGCTGGCAGCGAGAGGTAGCGACGGGAATGGTGTGCGAAACGGAGAGTCTCGGCAGAGAGTGCCCCGATTCGCAACTTGTTGCGGCAAAGGCGGTTAAACGAACAAAGCCGAGAGGGATGCTCTCGGCTTGTCTGTTTAACTGGCGTGGCGGCGGAGTTCGCCGCGGGAGAAAGAGGGGTGGCTGAGGGGACTTGAACCCCCGACTTCCAGATCCACAATCTGGCGCTCTAACCAACTGAGCTACAGCCACCGTCAAGCAGAGTAGTTTACCATCTCGCTGCGCGGGGTCAATCCGCGCGACGCAACTTCTTTCTGGACAAGCGGTTGATAGCCTGGGTTCGCGCTTTTATCGCGGCTTTTAGAAGGGAAATCGCTCGTCCAAGTCGGCGGCCGAGAGGTCGACCAGGAATTGGCCGAGTCGTTCGCGAAGGACCCCCATCGTCCGCTCGGCCTTGGCGGCATCCGCACAGTGGGGGTATCCCGAGCCGCTGGCGGTGGTCAGCAAATGCCACGGACGGGTGATGGAGACCCAGCCGCGGTTAACGGCTTCGAAGCGGGTCTTGGCGGTCGCGCCGTCATCGCCAGTCAGGCGGCCATCGGCATGCTTAGCGACCAGGTGCGGCTGATAGGCCAAGATGAACGAGGTCTCCATCTCGCCTGCATGATCGTCAGGATGTTCGTAGATCTCTTTGTAAACGTCGGCAAAGACCGTGAACCAGTTGCACAAAAAGACATGCGCATCGACGTGGCTATACAGTTCGCGTAAGAGGGCCTTCATGTCGTTGCCGCCATGGCTATTGAGCAGCACGATCTTCTTGACGCCAGAGCGCGCGACCGATTCGACAATATCAGTGACGAAGCGATAAAGCGTCGTCGGCTGTACGTTGACCGCCAGCGGGAACTTCACCATGTTCGTTTCGGTGCCGTACGGAATCGTCGGCAGCAGCACTACCTTAGCTCCGCGTTGATGCGCTTCCTGGCAAATCTGTTCGCCGATGACCGTTCCTTCAAAACAATCGGTGCCATAAGGCAAGTGATAGTTGTGCGGTTCGGTCGCACCTAATGGCAGCACGGCCACTTCATAAGGATTGTCTTTCGTGTGGCCGTAGTTGGTTTCTGACAGGATGTAATGTCGCATGAGTGTCGTAGGCGGTGATTAATTGCCGGTGAGGTGGGGCAGGGCAGAGCGAAGTTGCTGCTGGCCGCTAGGTGAGAGCTGCGTGTCTTCAAGTTCCAACGTCGTTAGTTTACGAAATCGCTGGAGCAGTGGCAGGCTGGCATCGCTAACTTGCGTGCCTGTCAGCCAGAGAACTTCCAGGTTGGTTAGTGCTGCGAGTTGCTTGAGTCCGGCGTCGGTGATGCGCGTCTGCGAAAGATCCAGCTCTTGCAGTTGCGTATGCTTGCCAAGCCACGCAAGTGTCGCATCGCCAGCGCCGGTCCGTTCCAGGTTCAATTGATCGAGCGTTCGCAAGCCTGCTAAGTTGGCCAAGCCTGTATCGGTGATTTCGGCCGCTGCCAGATCGAGCCAGCGCAAGTTCTTGCAAGCGGCCAGGTGTTCAAGGCCTGCATCGGTAATCGCTTGATAGCCAAGGCAAAGGTTGCGCACGCGCTCGGGCGCATCGATGTGAGCCAACTGCTCGTCGCTCACGCGCAGGAAGTCTTTATAGCCAGCATCATGCTCCGCCAGGCTGGTCTTAGTCAGCCGCGTTAAGGCATCACGCTGGGCGCGGCCCGCATACAGCCCGGCGAGATAGCTGATCGTGGCTTCGCGGAACTGACCATCGCGACCATTCATAAAATAGTGCGCCAGGCCCGCTGACTGACTGTAGATACGCTTGATCTGCGGCGAAGCTTGCAGGTCTTCGCGCCCCAGCGCAGTCAGCTCCTCGAGCGGCATTTGATACTGGCCGTTGAAGACGTGATGCCGGGCGAACTGCAAGCGATCGGCGTCCCAACCGCCGAGCGTGACATGATCGAGTCGGCCTTGCCGCTCGAACGTGCGCAGCGACTCCATGTAGAGCGCGATGCCTTCGACGATCCAGAAGTCATGGCTCGCGCCAACCTCGCGCGCCACATCGCCAGACTCTTGAAACAACTGATGCGTGACTTCGTGATTGCACGTGGCGGTGGAACGCTCGTCGCCGATATAGAGGAACGCAGTCGCTTTCTGATCGGAATAGAAGCCTTGCGTCACCGCCAGGCGCGGCTCGGCGGCGCTGAGATTGGCGAGATACTCCTCGCGCGACTTGAACAGCACAACATCGAACGGCTTCTTCGGCTTGGTCGCCACGGTGGGACGAGCAAAACGCTCTGTCAGTTCGTCTTGGCCCGACCAGTAGCGGAAGAAGGCTTGCCGCCAAGCACAATCGAGCATTTCGAGCTGCTCGCCGAACTGTTGTCCCGCGGCAGCGCCGGCGGTGGTCGTGACTTGAAAGTGCGGAGTGTTGACGCGCCAGTACGAGCCGGCTTTGAAGTCCTTCAGATAGCTGTGGGCGACCGATACTTTACGCACGCCAGTCGATGCGCCAGGCACGCGCCAGATGCCATCAGCCAGGCGAAAGCCCAAGATGGCTCGCGCGCGGGCATGATCGGGATCTTCACGCAGCACCTCATGCAACGCTTGATAAGCACGCGTGGGATCGTCAGCCGCGAGGTATTCCTCGGCGAGCGTCATCAGTCGCGCTGCTTGAGCCCGTCGCACCTCCAGAAACTTGTCATGCCACTTGCGGCCGAGTTCGGACGCGGTGGCGGGGAGCGTTGGGCCGCGGTCGGGCGGGATGAACAGGTACTGACGATCGGGAAGGCGGTTCAGGAACCACGCCTGGGTGGCGGCGGCTTGCTCGGGCAACTGTAACTCGACACACTTCGCGGCGAGCTGATCCAAATCTCGGCGAAAGGCGGCGTCGATCGGTGTGCGGTCGATCGCCGCAGCATCGCCGGCGCACCAGGCCATCGCCAGGAACGTCAGCACCATCAAGATCACGCGACAACCGCTCATGCCGTCCGTTTTCGTCAAAGAGCTAAGGGGCGAACTCTATCTTAGTCGGTCTGCGACCGGCGTTGCAGGCAGGTCCCGACCGGGGCAAATTTTACGCGACAGTTGGGGCATATGCTGGTTCGCAATGCTTTCGGCAATGCCACGCTTTCCTGCTCGTATCGGCGAGGCATAAGCCTTGTTTGTGAGCCGTGAGGGCCTCCGAATCTAACATTTATGCCTGGATTTTTCGTTGCGGGTCGTGGTTGCAAAGGGTTCTGGTGGCACTGTTTGCAGCGAATGTGCGTCGTCATGGCCGGTAACTTTATGCCTGGTCCGGGCGAGTGAGGATCGCTGGAATCCGCCTCTTGGGACAGGGCAAGCTGGGGCTGTTTATGCTGCCCAGATGCCCCGTCTTGTTCAGTTGTGACGACGAAGGTAAGACGCAATCTCTGCCAAAGAGCCTAGTTAAAATTGTATCTGTCTGTTGCTGTAAGTGAAGAGTGAGTGTGTAATACGTGTGTAAAAGATGCGTTTGCGTGGGCGACAGTGACTAGTACCACTGATACGCGTACTCGTGAAAGCGAGCGAGGGCGTCGGCGCGGCGCTCGGCGTTCAGGTACCGTTGCCAGTGCTCCTGCGTGGCGCGCAGTTGCGCGAGCAGCGTGCGATCGGCCAGTTGCAGCGACGTCCAGCCTTCGTCCTGACGCTGGTCGGCCAAAAATTTGGCATCGATCGCGCGCTCGGCCAGCATTGCGCAAATGCCTTCGCGAATTATCGGATCGGAAGCATTCATCAGCGGCGGCAGCATCAGCACCCCTTCGGAGTTGATCGGATGGACGCTGATCTGCACCGCTGGCGCAAGATCGCCAGACAGAATCCGCCGCACGTTATAGCCATGCACGATGGCGTCGACAGGCGTTAATGCAAACACGAACGCCGCGAGCGTCACGGTCCATAGTTGCCGTTGTACCAGCCACGCAAAGTCGCGGCCTTTCGCGATCTTCCAAATCACCAGACCAAAGCCGACCACGACCGATGAGATGCCGAACAGCCCGATCATGCGCATGCGCGTCATGCCGTTGAAGTCGATATAGATGTGCATGCGATTGTAGACGGTCACCGCCAGCAGCAGATTCAGCGCCGACCAGGTCCATGCCAGCCGCTTGAGTTGCGGCAGTCGCGGATCATGCAACAGTTCGCCCCGAAACAAGAGTGAAAGCACCAGCGTGGCCATCGCCAGCGCCACGGTCAGCCATGCCGCGCCTTGATGCGCATAGCCAGAGTAGTGAAAACCTTCGGGGAACCTGCGAAACCACAGCGTGCCGAATTCAAATACCAGGTAAACCGCAAACAGGCCAATCACCGCGAACAATGTATTGCGAACCGCTCCATACAGCGGTGCCGGCTGCGATGTGGCGATCGGCTTGATCGGCGTTAGGCCGGCAATGACATCCTCGGGGCGAAGCAAAGGCCGCACCAGGCCGATCGCCAGCCATGCCATCGCCATGCAGAACAGGATCTCGTAGCGATCGAATTGGAAACGCCCAAGATGGTCCGAGAGCCACGCCTGCCAGGCTTCGACGCTGGTGGTCAACGCCGTCACCAGGTTCGGATTGGCCAGCACAAACAAGCCGCCAAACAGGGCGAGCGCCGCGAGCGGCAGAATGAAATTCAGCCACGCGACGCGCGGCATTCGCGGCCCACTTTGGTGAATCGCGCTCGTGTAATGTCGCACGCTGCCAAACGTCGCCACGCTCAAATGCACCGCGTACAAGATGCCTGTGGGAACGTACGGCCGGAAGCCTTGCTGCCGCATCGAAAAAGCGACGATCAGCACCGCACCGAACACCATGCCGAGCCATGAACCGAGCCAGACGCTGCGCGCGGCCAGCAGCCACAGCATCATCGCAATCGCCAGCCCGCCGGGGCGTGGTCGCGCGATCCATAACAGCACCGGTGCGAGCGCCAGCAGCAGCGCCGCGCCGGCATAGCCGTGGCCGCGAAAGATCGTCAGATCGGCGAGTGCTACCAGGCTGCCGATGCCTACCACCTCGCGTAGCAGGCCGCCGCGGACGGTGGGCACGACCTCGGCCATCACTGGTGGCGGAACTGCGATTTCTGCTTGCGCCATCGAAGTGCCTCCTCGTCAGCAGGGCGGGGCGATGTGTTGCCATTGTAACGGTGGTGCCGCCCGCCTGCGAACTTTTCCGCGAGGTGATCGCAGGCCTCACACCGACAGACGCCGGCCGTTCGCGATGTAGCGATTGCGAGGGCTATGGGGCCAGGCCGATGTCATCGGGCCACGGGTAGGTTTCCCGCAATCCTGCGGACGAGACCGGCCGCAAACCTATGTTCGTATGAGTCTGGCCGTTTGGCGGCCATGGCCTTAGTTGGGGCTCGGCGAGTAGGCATGTTCGCTTGTTGGCAAATTCGATGGCTGGTGGCACCGCTCCTCTTGGGATGCGCAGGCATGCTAGCGCTCGGCGCTTACGAAGGCACGCCAGCGCGCGAGCAAGCTGCGCCGCTGCTGTGGCCTAAAGCGATCGAACTGAAACTCGCGCTGCAGCGGCCGACCGTGCTGATGTTTGTGCATCCGCATTGCCCCTGCACGTTGGCCAGCGTCGAACAACTGCTAGATGTGCTCGCGCGCCATGATGCCCAAGCGACGCTGGTGGTTTACGAGCCGGCCGATGCAACGCCCGAGTGGACGCAAGGAGCGCTGTGGCAGTTGGCGACGCAGCATACCGA
>JAEZGD010000354.1 GCA_023417165.1 Planctomycetota bacterium | reverse complement strand
TGCCAACTTCTTCATGTCGGGCCTGGTCGCGATGCTGCTGAAGCAAGTGCTGGGGACGCCGTTCGCTGTGACGTTCCATGCGCTGGGCCTGGTGCGGCTGATGCATCAAGGCGGTGTCGATCGCTTTCCGCGCGAACGCCCGCGCATCGAGTCACAAGTGATGAGCGCGGCCGACGCGCTGATTGCCGAATGTCCGCAGGACGAAGACGATCAAACCAACCTGTACGGTGCTGATCCACGCAAGATTCATATCGTACCGTGCGGTTTCGATAGCGCCGAACTGTGGCCGATCCAGCGCAACGCGGCGCGCAGGCATCTGGGAATCGACCCGGAGGATCGACTCGTGGTGCAAGTCGGACGTATGGTGCCGCGCAAAGGAGTGGACACCGCGATCGAAGGCTTCGCACGCTTGGTTCACAAGTACAACACGCCGGCCCGCATGTTTGTGGTCGGCGGAGAGTCTGACATCGCCGATCCTGAAGTGACGCCCGAGATCGGCCGCTTGATGCAAATCGCGGCGCAAGAGAAGGTCGCCGACCGCGTGGCCTTCACAGGCCGGCGAGATCGACGTTGGCTGCGTTACTTCTACAGCGCGGCCGATGTGTTCGTTTCAACGCCGTGGTACGAGCCGTTTGGCATTACGCCAATCGAAGCGATGGCCTGCGGCACGCCCGTGATCGGCTCGAACGTGGGCGGCATCAAGTACACGGTACAGCACGGTCGCACCGGCTTTCTCGTGCCGCCGAACGATCCCGATGCGGTCGGACTGCGACTCGCACAGATTTATCAGCGGCCTTCGCTGCTCGAAGCAATGCGACGGCGATCGATTCGCCGCGCCAATCAATTGTTTACGTGGCAACGCGTGGCGGCCGAACTCGCCAACGTATTTGAACGCGTGCTCGAACGCCGCGCGAGCAAGACTCCGGTTTCGATTTCCGCCTGGCCTTTGCGAACGACAGCCTGATGCGCCGCGCGATCTTCCTCGATAAAGACGGCACGCTCGTCGAGAACGTGCCGTACAACGTCGACTGCGAGCAGATTCGTCTGACGCAGCGCGCCGGCGAAGCGCTGCGGCGCTGGCATCGCCAAGGCTATGCGCTGGTCGTGGTGACCAATCAGCCGGGCGTGGCGCTCGGCTATTTCGATCGCCAGGCGGTTCAGCGTGTGGCCCATCATCTGCAGCAACTGCTGCGCGACGAAGGAGTGCCGCTCGCCGGCTTCTATTATTGCCCGCACTTGCCTGGCGGCGTTGTACCGGAATTTGCCATCGACTGTGGTTGTCGCAAGCCGCAACCAGGCTTACTCACGACCGCCGCAAATGATCTGCAGATCAATTTGGCGCAGTCGTGGCTGGTGGGCGACATCCTGCACGACGTCGAAGCCGGGCATCGCGCCGGTTGCCGCTCGATCCTGATCGTCAACGGCGGCGAAACCGAGTGGGACATGACCACCGCGCTGCGTCAGCCTGAAGCGGTCGCTGCCGATCTGCTCGAGGCGCAAATCGCCATCACTGAGTACTCCCAGGCTCGTACCGAGAGGACCCCAGAACCATGCCTGTAAAGTTCGCAGAACTGGGCGCGCGGATCTCGCGTCTGAAAGTGCTGGTCATTGGCGACGCGATGCTCGACAGCTATTTCAGCGGCGCGAGCCAGCGGCTTTGCCAGGAAGCGCCAGTGCCGATCGTTGACGTCGCCGATCGCGTGGACATGCCTGGCGGCGCAGGCAACTGCGCCGCGAACGCTGCGGCGCTCGGCGCGGAGGTGAAGCTACTGGCGGTCGCAGGAGCCGATTGCGAAGGCGAACTTTTGCGTCAGCGGTTGCAAGCGTGCGGCGTTCCCGACGACGAAGTCTGCATCGATCGCGAGCGGCAAACGCTGTTCAAGGCGCGCGTGCTGTGCGACCACCATTTGGTCGTGCGTTTTGATCAAGGAACCAAAACGCCGCTGCATCCGCAGCTCGAACACCAGGTCCTCGCACGTCTTACGGCCCTGTATGACATAGTGGATGTGGTGATCGTGTCGGATTACAGCTATGGCGTGCTGACGGCGGCGGTCATCGAACGCCTCGCCCAATTGCAGCGGCGCGCGCCGAAAACACTGCTGGTCGATGCCAAGCAATTGCCTGCGTATCGCCATGTAGGCATGACCGCCTGCAAACCGAATTATCACGAAACGCTGAAGCTGCTCGGACTGCCGCGCTGCCAAGGCAAGCGGCGATGGGAAGCGCTGATCGCCGAAGGGGATCGCGTCCTGGAACAGACCGGCGCGCAACTGGTGGCGGTGACGCTCGATCGCGAAGGGGCACTCTTCTTTGAGCGCGGCCGAGAGCCGCTGCGCACGTTCGCGCAAGGGGCTCCGCAATCGCAAGTCGCCGGCGCAGGCGATACGTTCCTGTGCGCCTTGGGACTCGCCTTGGCGGCGGGAGCGGATACCGCGGTTGCCAGTCAATGCGCCTCGGCAGCGGCGGCGGTCGCGGTCGCGAAGCCTCATACGGCTTTGTGCACCTG
Source organism: Planctomycetota bacterium (assembly GCA_023417165.1). Classification (GTDB taxonomy): domain Bacteria; phylum Planctomycetota; class Planctomycetia; order Pirellulales; family Pirellulaceae; genus JAEZGD01. The sequence continues at coordinate 13,457 of JAEZGD010000354.1, read as the reverse complement.
GCAAGAATTGGTGCCACGCTTGGCAGGCGAGCGTGGCCCGAGTGCGGAGTTGTCGCGACTATTGCCGCTGCTCGAGAGTTATCGGCGCGAGCAGCGGCAGATCGTGCTCACCAATGGCTGCTTCGACCTGTTGCATCGAGGGCATATCGCTTATTTGGAACAAGCCAAACGCCTAGGCGATGTGTTGATCGTCGGCGTCAACACCGACGCGAGCATTCGCCGGCTGAAAGGTCCCACGCGACCGATCAACAGCCTGGCGGATCGGATGGAAGTGTTGCAGGGGCTCAGTAGTGTTGATCATGCCATCGCGTTTGACGAGGACACGCCGCACGCATTGATTCGCATGATTCGCCCCGACGTGTTCGTCAAAGGGGGCGACTACACGCGGGCGACGCTGCCCGAGGCAGAGCTAGTCGAGAGCTTGGGTGGCACGGTGCAGATTCTGCCATTCGTGGCCGATCGCTCGACCTCCAGCATCATTTCGCGCATCTGCCGCGTGTACGCCGACGACGAAACGCCGGTCGCCTAGTTACGGAGACGCTACCTGATGCCTGCGACCGAGTGGACTCATGCGCGCCATGTATTGTGCGTTCGCCTGGATGCGCTGGGCGATGTGCTGATGACGACGCCAGCGCTGCGTGCGGTCAAGCAAGCGCTGCCAGGTCGACGTGTGACCTTGCTCACGTCGGCGGGCGGCGCGGCGATCGCAGGCATGCTGGCGGACGTCGACCACACGTTGACTTACGAAGCGCCGTGGATGAAGGCTTCCATGCCACGGGCGAATCCGGAGGCTGAGAAGCATTTGCTGGAGCGATTGCGCGCCGAGCGCTTTGACGCCGCGATCATTTTCACCGTTTTCAGCCAAAACCCGCTGCCAGCGGCGCTAATGTGTTACCTGGCAGGCATTCCGCTGCGTCTGGCACATTGCCGCGAGAATCCGTATCAGTTGCTGACCGATTGGGTCGCCGAGACCGAACCCGAAGCGCAGTTGCGTCACGAAGTGCGCCGGCAGCTCGATCTGGTGGCGACGGTTGGCTGTCGCACTGTGGATGAGCGGTTGGCGCTGGCACTTTCGCCGCGCGATGTGGCGACAGTGAAACAGCGATTGGCTGCAATTGGTCTGGCACCGAAAGAGCGCTGGATCGTCGTGCATCCAGGCGCATCGGCGGCCTCGCGACGCTATCCGCCCGAACTGTATGCCGAAGCGGTCGAGCGTTTGGCAACCGAGCATCACGTTGGGATTGTGTTCACCGGCAGTCGTGCAGAAGCGCCGCTAGTGGAAACGATTCGTGCACGGCTGACAGTTCCTTCAACGAGTTTCGCAGGCGAGTTAACGCTGGGTGAACTCGCGGCGCTAATCGCGGCTGCGTCGCTGTTACTGACGAACAACACGGGTCCCGCGCACATGGCGGCGGCGCTGGCGACACCGGTGGTCGATCTGTACGCGCTCACTAATCCACAGCATGCGCCGTGGCAGGTGCCGCAGCGTCTGCTGTACCACGACGTGCCATGCAAGTTTTGCTTTCGCAGCGTTTGCCCGCTTGAGCATCACGATTGCTTGCGCCGCGTGCCGCCGGAGCGTGTGGCGGCGGCGGTGATTGATCTGCTGGCGGAAACGTCTGTGACCATCAGCGATGCGAACACGACCGCTGCGGCGCTGCCTGCGCCAACAACTTTGGATACGCCCGTTCTCGCCTGGGGAGTTTGAGCCGATGTACACGCTGGGAATTAACGCTGTCTATCACGATCCCGCGGCTTGCCTGGTGCGGGATGGCCAGGTGTTGGCAGCGGCCGAGGAAGAGCGTTTCACGCATGTGAAGCATGGCAAGCGGCCGATTCCGTTCACCACCTATGAGTTGCCGTATCACGCAATCGATTTCTGTTTACGCCAGGCGGGGATTCGGTTGGTCGATGTCGATCATATTGCGTACTCGTACGCGCCGAAGCTGCTCCTTAACGGGCATAGCGATGCGAGCATGATTCCGCTGCCGCTACGCCCCGCGGCCGCAGCGCCGACGCCGCCTGGCGAATCGGTGTGGGATCCACTGTTTTTGTGTTCGATTGTCAACGCACCCGGCTTCTTGGCCGACGGCGCGCCGCATCACTTGCGCGAACGGTTCCTGGGCGCGCGGGACGATGGGCCGTTCGCTTGGCATTTTGTCGAGCATCATATTGCGCATGCCGCGAGTGCGTTTCTGGCTTCCCCGTTTGAGAGCGCGGCGCTGATGACGCTCGATGGCCGTGGCGAGCGCGCGACGACGACGTATGGCGTAGCGAAGGGAAGCGAGATGCGCGAGTTGGGCCGCGTCGACATGCCGCATTCGCTGGGGCTGTTGTACGAAGAAGTGACCGACTACTTGGGCTTTCTGCATTCGTCGGACGAGTACAAGGTGATGGCGCTGGCGTCGTACGGCCAGCCGGTGTACTTGCCCGAGTTCCGCGACATCATTCGCCTGGAAGGGGAGGGGCGTTACACGATCGCTCCGCGGCGGCTCGAAGAACGTTTTGGACCGCGCCGCCAGCGCGGTGGGCCGCTCGAGCAGCGGCATTACGACATCGCTCACTCGCTACAGGTGGCACTTGAGGAAGCGGTGATCGAGATCGGTCATTGGTTGGCGAAAGCGTCGGGCGAAAAGAATCTGGCTTTGGCCGGAGGCGTGGCGCTCAACTGTGTAATGAATGCGCGGCTGCGCGATCGCGGACCATTTAAGCGCATTTGGGTGCAGCCTGCCGCAGGCGATGCCGGGACGGCGCTGGGGGCGGCGCTGTGGACCGATGCACAACAACGCCGCGTCAGCAAGCGCGACTTTGCGATGGAGCACGCGTTTCTCGGCCCGCAGTACGAAAACGCCGAGATCGAGGAGTTTTTGCGCTGGACGAAGGTGCCTTATCGTCGCTTGCAGAATGTGGCGGAAGAGACGGCCGACATTCTGGTGCAGGATCGCGTGATTGGTTGGTTCCAGGGACGGATGGAGTTTGGCCCGCGCGCGCTCGGGGCGCGATCGATTCTGGCTTCGCCAAGGCATGCCGACATGCAGGCGCGGTTGAACGAAATCAAAGACCGCGAAGACTTTCGCCCCGTCGCGCCGGTGGTGCTCGAAGAGGATGCCGCCGAGTGGTTTGAAGACGCGGAAGTCTCGCCGTTCATGCTGTTTGTCTACAACGTCCGCCCCGAGAAGGCCGACGCCATTCCCGCCGTCCGCCATACCGATGGCACCGCGCGGATTCAAACGATCAATCGCCGGCAGAACGCGCTGTATTATGATCTGCTGCAAGCGTTCAAGCGTCGCACAGGCGTGCCGGTGCTGGTGAATACGTCGTTCAATACGCGCGGCGAGCCGATCGTCTGCACGCCGCGCGACGCGGTGGAATCGTTCTGGACCTCGCCGCTCGATGCGCTCGTGATTGGCTCGTTCTTGCTCGAAAAGTCTCCGGTGTCGCCATGAGTGTGAAGGTTTCGGTCGTTGTGCCGACCTATCGCCGTAATGACTTGCTGACGAAGTGTCTCGCTTGCTTGCGAGCGCAGACGCTGCCGAGCACCGAGTACGAAGTGATCGTCGCCGACGACGGGCCGAGCGACGCGACCGCCGAACTGGTCGCCGCGTGGAACCGCCAGCCTGGCGCGCCGATTCACTATGTGCCGGTCGCTGCGACGCAAGGTCCGGCGAGCGCACGCAACGCGGGATGGCGCATGGCGAGCGGCGTGATTGTCGCGTTCACCGATGACGACTGCTTGCCAGAGCCTCAGTGGCTGGCGCGGGGCGTGGCGGCGTGCGCCGAGGCCGACGCGGTGACGGGCCGTACGATCGTTCCGCTGCCGCCAGCGCCGACCGACTTCGAGCAGAATACGGCGGGGCTGGCGACCGCGGAATTTATCACTGCTAACTGCTTCGTGCGCAAGGCCGTGCTGGAAGCGGTCGGCGGCTTCGACGAGCGTTACACTTTGGCGTGGCGCGAGGATAGCGACTTGCACTTCGCGCTGCTGTCGGCTGGCTACCAAATCGTGCGCGAGGAGCGGGCGGTCGTCGTGCATCCGGTTCGCGAGGCGAGTTGGGGCATCAGCCTGCGTCAGCAGCGTCAGGGGCAGTTCGATCCGCTCCTCTATAAGAAGTACTCCGCTTTATACCGTCAGCGCATCGCGCCGCTGCCGCGCTTGTACTACATCGCCGTCGGCGCGCTGGCAGTTGCCTTGGGCGCGGGACTTGGCGGCGCAGCGACGATTAGCGCGCTAGCGCTGGGCGTGTGGTTAGCAGCGACCGCCTGGCTGACCTATCAGCGATTGCGCGCGACGTCGCGCCGCTGGTCGCATGTCGTCGAGATGGCGTTGACCTCGGCGATGATTCCACTGCTCTCTTTGTATTGGCGCGTGCGCGGTTCGCTACGCTTTAGCGCGTTCTATTGGTAAACGCGGCTGCGGCGTTACGCAAAAATGCGCTTTCGCGCCAGCAGTGATGCTGTTGTCTTGTACGCGTTTTAAGAGACACCTAGAATCCCAGTAGGAATGCGAAAAACTCGCATCGAGAGGGATTCTGAGGGCTAGGATGGCCCATTCTTGCCTGCCTTGCCGCTATGCGAGCAATGATCGCCGCGCGGACTGGGCTTTCAGCAGGGTCCTCGTTTCGATGTGCGCCGACCAGGGGAGTTGGTCGCGCACGCACCAGCGCCACCATCGCGTTCGCTAGCGGCCGTAACTCCGCGCCAGTTTCAATTGACCCACCGAGAAGCGATTCCTAAGATCGCGCCCTTGCAAGTTCGAAGTGAATCGAACGGAGTCTTCGATGGATACGAGAGCGCTCGGTCGCAACATGCGGTTGTCGGTCGCCGAAGGTGGCCTGGCCACGGCGATGGGATCGTTATTTTCTGGCGTCTTTCTGACTGGCTTTGCGCTCGCCTTGGGCGCCAGTCGTTTGCAGATCGGCATCTTATTCGCGCTGCCAGCGCTGTGTGGCGTCGCGCAGATTGCGGGCAGCTACTGGATCGAACGTTTTGGCCAGTGCAAGCGACTTTGCCTGACGGCGGCGCTGCTCAGCCGCTTGTTGTATTTGCCGGTCTTGCTGGTGCCGATCTTTGCCACGCATCTCAGCGACGAAGCGAAGGTCTGGTGGATCATCGGCTTGATGGCGGCGTCGAACATCCTGGGCGCGATGGCCGGCGTAGCCTGGCTATCTTGGATCAAAGCGCTGATTCCCGCGAATCGCATCGTGCCATTTTTCGGCGAGCGCAACTTAGTTAACACCGGACTATCGTTTGTCGTTTGCTTGCTGGCAGGCGCGCTGGTCGATGCCATGAGCGGCGGCGCTGCAGGCCAGTTGCCAGGCTTTGTGGCGGTGTTTGCCATCGCCATGACCTGCGGCCTGGTCGGCTGGGTGATTCTGGCGCGGATCTCGGCGGCCGAGCCGCCACCGCCTACGACCGCGCGCGAGCCCTTCGCGCAGATGCTGGCCGCTCCGCTGCGTGAGGGGAACTTTCGCCGCGTGGTGTGGTTCTATACCACGTGGAATTTCGCCGTAAATCTGGCCGCGCCGTTCTATCCGGTCTTCTTCCTGCAAAAGCTGGGGCTACCGCTGTGGTACGTCATGGCGCTCAGCACGCTGAGCAGCTTGATGGGCCTGATGGCGAACAATTTTTGGACGCGTGTCGCGCATCGCTTTGGCGTGAAGCCGGTCGTCTTCGCTGCCACGCTCGGCGAAGCCTTCTTTCCGCTGTGGTTGATTTTCATCCAGGCGGAGTGGAGCTGGGTGCTGCTGCTGGTGCATATGACCGGCATCTTTAACACGCCGATTGCCATTGGTCCCGACAACTTTGTGCTGAAGCTGGCTCCTGAACGAAACGCCTCGTCGTATATGGCGGTGTTCCGCGCGTTTGTCGGCCCCGCTACCGCGATTGCCGCGATTCTGGGCGGCTGGCTGGCGGGAAGCATGGGCAGCGCGAGCGCCGGCAGCGCGGCGCTGGGCGGTTTGACGGCCGTCTTTGTGTTTTCCTTCCTGGGCCGCGTGGCAAGTTTGGGCCTACTCGCAGGCGTGCTCGAACCGCAAGCGCGTACGTGGGGCCACATCGTGACCACGGTCCATCGCTCGCGGCGTTTTGCTCGCTTGCGACTGGCCCGCGAGCGCGCTCCCGCCCCTGCGCCGGTCTTGGTACCACTGCCGACGCCTGCGCTGGCCAGCGAAGCGTCTCCTTCGCTATTAGCCAACGCCAGCTAAACCGCATGCCGCGCTATTGCCAATTCTGGTCATCCTCTCGTTCCATCGAGAGGATGAGCCATCGTCCGCCGCAAACGCGCACTTACCATTCCCGGTGGCGCGCTGCGGTCGTCGCTTCGGCTGCTAGGCAGGCAGCTTAATCACTTTGGTGCCGGCGATGTCGTCGTGGACGCACTTGCGGCTATCGCGAAAGATCGCCAAGGCATTCACCAGGCCCAGCAGCGGGCCGACCATCGGAATGCTTGTCAGCAGCCAGATCGGCAAATAGCGCTTCAGCACCAGTTGGTTGAGCGGTAGCTGTCCGCCGCGATCCGAAACGATCTTGGTCTTCAGCAGGATCTTGCCGACCGTTTGGCCGCGCGTGGCCAAGAGATAGCCGTTAATCACCAGAAACGCGCCCGCACCGATGATGAACGTGGCGACGGTTCCCACCAGTTGCAGTGCCAGACTGTTCTCGCCCTCGCCCTCGCCCGGCGCCATCACAAGCATTAGGCCCAGGGCAAACGATGCAGGCAGCACGAGGACGGCCTGTATCAAACCATCTACAAACGCGCCGGCGAAACGCTCGGTGCGTGTGGCCAGGTGCTCGCTCGCTGGCGCCGCGCCGAAGTAGTCGTGGACTTCCGGCGGGCTGACATAAGGGTTGTCGAAGGTCTTCATGTAGGCGTACCTTTGTGAATTGGGTATGAAGCGTGGATGGACCCTGTGGACCGTCGGGGCCATTCCCTTCTCGACCTAGCGGAAGATGTCCAGCAACGTTACAGCGGCATTTCGCGGCCTTTGACCGCCCGTTTCCGCTGCAAGCATTTGTGAAAGGCGAGACTTTGCCGACGCCAGCCAGTGGCCGGCTTTAGCGCGTGCCAGCGCCGCGGACTAGCAGTAGCTGACCAGCGGGTTAGAGCTTGTTGCTTGTTGCTTTCGCATCGCTATGCTGGAGGCGATTGCCGTCGTCCCGGAACGCTCTTGCTCTGGCCGCCGGCCTGTTTTTTTTGGCGGTGTCGAATGTGCGAGTAAGGTGCTGACGGTGTGCCAACTCGTGCGATTCACTCGGCCCTCGGTCTTTCGCTGTTTTACGGGAAGGTGAGTGACGATGGCGGTCTCAGGCCCCAGCCCATTGCAATCCGAGCAGGGCTTTTCCGAGTACCTGGGGCATTTCGGCCTCGTCCGTCGGCGGGTGCGCGTCTGGATTACCCGCCTGCCCGAGACGAATACCACCGACAACGGCTTCCTGGCCAGTGTGATGGCACTGCGTGTGCTGGCCGAAGGCGCGCCGAATGTAGTGGCAATCACCATCGCCAAGGGAGAGGTTGACTACTGGGAGCAGTGTTACCTGGAATGGTTCGAGCGGATGAAACGGCGATTCCCTAAGAAGGTCGATGCGGAAGCGGTGAAGACCCGCGCGCTCGAAGAGTTCGCCAGGCTGCGCGAGATTGGTGTCAACCTTCCTGACGTTAACTGGAAGTCTGCAGCGCGGCTCGATCTGAAGACGGCCGAGAAGGAAGATGCCTTGCGCGCGCAGGCCCGCGAAGCCGTCCTCGCCGAAAACGCCGCGAGTGTCCGGCAAGCGGCCGCGAAGAAGACTCAGGACGCAGCGCAGAACAAGTGGCATCCCTGCCGCTTGGTGACGTTTCCCGAAAGCATGGGCGACCCGCGCTACAGCCTGAGCTTTTCCCAGTTCAGCGAACTTGATGGCCCGTTCGCAGAGTTAGAAATTGAAAATGACGGCTACTCGTGGCAACGCCTGGTGGAATTACATCTGGCCGAGCATACGCCCGAGGCACTAGCGCAGACGTCGTTCGACTCCGAGTCGTCGACGTTTTGCGCGCGAAGTTCCGCCATGCCGGCGTTGGAAGCTGTTCATGCGGCGATCACCAGCATTCTCACTGACGAGAAAGCGCGCAAACCACTGCTACGCAAGCTCCAGGCGAAGCAGTCCTAAGCGCGCCAAGCTATCGCGTTAAAGCTCCGCACGCCCAGCATTTCCCTCGCGACGGAGCGAGAGGCCTACGATGAGGACAACGGCACGTCGTAGTATTCAAGCGCCCATTCCTGCATGAAGCGGACTTGAGTGGGGCGGATGCAGTAGACGATCAGTTCGGGGTTGTCGACCGTACCGAGATACTGCCGCAGCAGCGGATTGTGCTGCCAGATTTCTTCCAGCAGGGCGCGGTCGGTGACGACTTCGGCGCTGCCGGTCAGACGGACCTGGTGATGATGATCGTCGAGATAGCACAGTTCGACCTTGGGATTCGCGGCGATCTCGCGCGTCTTGTGATAGGCGCGCAGGTTGGCGACATAGACCGTGAAGCCGTCGGTCTTCACCGGCGAGACAGGCCGCAGCCGGGGCTGATCGCCATCGATCGTGGCCAGCATCGGAAAGCGATCGGCGGCGATGACCGCGAGCGCGTGTTCCTTCACCCTGGCGGGATCGATCGGTTCAGGCATGGGCCGAGTCATCGCGGTGCTCCTGCGCTGGCGGTGCTACTTCTTTTGCTCGTTCTTCGGCGCGTCTTGCTTCTGGCGCATCAGGCGATGCACGTGCGCCACGTCCCACATATAGTGGCCGATCTTGTGCTCCTCGGCCAGCTTCATGTGCTTGGCCGACAGTTCCGCGTCGCCAGCGGCCTCGTACCACAGACCAATATATAAGTGCGCGTAGAACGCCCGGGCGGTGCGTTCGCGTTCGCTGAAGTCTTTGCCTTCGATAGCCGCCAACACATCGGCCGGCTTCGATTTACCACGATACAGATCATAGATCTGCATCATCGGCACGCGTGGGTCGTTCTTGATGGGAAGCATCGTCTGCTGGGCTTTGGCGACGCCTTGGTCGCGCGCGACACACAGATACCGCCAGACTGAGTTCTCGACGTCGTTGTCGTGATAAGTCTGGTAAAGCTCGAACTGCTTCGCACCGCGCTCCCACTCCTCGGCGTAATACAGAGCGATGCCCCGTTCCCATTGGCGCGATTCCACCTTGGGCGTGAGTTTGACCAACTGATCAAAGTCCGCCACGGCTTTCTTGATCTCGCCCTGGCAGAAGTGGGACCGGCCGCGCCAGTAATAGATGTCTGCCGCTTTCGGCTCGCGCTCGATAGCGCGATCTAGTTTCTGGACGGCTTGGGCATGCTCGCCGCGCCCCGCCAAAGTCATGGCTTCCTCGACCAGCGCCGAAGTGGTCTCTTGCGCTTGAAGCGGCAGTACAGACAGCCCGATGCTAGCAATTAGGAGCCAACGAACGCAATGCATGACTTTCTTACCTCACACTAATGATAACGGCTCTCATTATCTCACTGGACAAATTCTCGCGCAACAAATTGGCTGGTCGTTTTGCGACCATCTTGAATGAACAAGAAGCATCGCGTTGCTCCCCAAACGGCCGCAAAATAGGGCCATTCTCAGTTTGAGACGGAATTCTCAATCCGAGACCCGTTTTTAGCAATCTGCCTAGAGTGTGCGGATTTCCGCATGGTTTAAAAGTACTGGAATCTATGCGGTGCGACACCTTCCGCACAAAACTTTAAGTAAAGTCGCTTGGCGATCGGCATTGGGCACCGCCTTTGCTAATAGCTTGGTCACTCAAGTGGAACGAGGTGGCGCAAGGCCGAGTGGCAGGCGTCGCTGAAGCCAACGCAAGGGGGCGGCTTCAACCCGGAGTTCCATCAACTCGGCTTGACTGGTCTGGCTAGTGCCAGTGAATGGCACTGTCGCCGCAACCCCCGTCATGGAAGGAAAGTGACCCATGCTCGTACTCTCTCGCAAGGTTGGTGAGCAGCTTGTCGTCGGCGAAAACATCCGCATCGTGGTGCACCGCGTGGCCGGAAATCGCGTGACGATTGGTATCGAGGCCCCGAATGACGTCCGTATCATTCGTGGTGAGTTGGAAGTCCATCAAAATTATCAGGAACACGAAGTGACGGAACCTTACGCCCGCGGCAACGCGGTGGTCGCGACGCTGCCCCGTCGTGCCCGTTAGTCGTAAGCTTCGTCTGCGTGTAGTGACGCGATTTAGCTATCCACCAGTGAATGCGCAAGCATTCATTATGATAGCTAAATCGCGCTCACGTTTTTCAGGCCACCAGCCTGCGATCACAAATCTTCGCGGAGGCCGCAGCCTGCCGGATGCCTTAGGGCAATTCTGGCGGGCGGCGGCAGTTCGCGTTTCTTGAGGCACCGATCTGCCAGTTAATGCATGGCTTCTACTTCGCTTGCAGCACCCGTCGCATCGCCGCTGTAAGGGCAGCAATCGTGGCATCATCTTCCAATAGAATGGGATGATGCAGCAGCACCGTTTGTTCGGCCGCTGTGCGACTATGTGCGAGATCGCCCACGCGTCGGCAGCGACCGGCGGTTCGCCCAGCAAAGCCACGAAAGCCAGCATCCAAGGGAACGCCTTCCGCCTGCATCGCGCACAATAGCGCTTCGCGCGTTTTCCAGCGCGCGTGGTCGCCTGCGAACCGCCAGGCGACTTTATAGAAGCCAGATGCGCCGCGCGCGGGCGCAATTGCTAGCGGCGATAACTCCTCCACAGTCGCGAGAGCTGCCAACAATTGTCGCACGCGTTGCTGCCGCACAGCGTTCTGATCGGGCAGCGTTTCAAGCTGCGGCAACAGCACCGCCGCCTGCAGTTCCGACAGCGGAAAGGCGTGATTCCCGCGTTCGCAAAAGATCTTGGCTCGCTGCGCGACTTGCGCATCGGACGTGATAATTGCGCCGCCGCGCCCTGCGGTCAGCAGTTTGCTGCCGCCAAAGCTGAGCACGCCCACATCGCCCCACGTCCCAGCCATCCGTCCTTGCACCTGTCCGCCTGGCGTTTGGCAAGCATCTTCCACGATCGCCACACCGCGCGCGTCACAGATGCTGCGCAACGATTGCAAGTCGACGATGCCGCCATGCAGGTGTGAGACGATCACCGCTTTGGTTTCCGGTGTCAGCGCGGCTGCACACTGCTCGATATCCAGGCACCACGTCTCTGGCTCGATATCGACGAGCACCGGCCGAGCACCGACCGCTTCAATCGCGCGGAAGTTGCCAGCAAAGTCGTAGCCCGCCAACACCACTTCATCGCCAGCGCCAATCTTCAGCGCTCGCAGCGCCAGTTCCACCGCGAACGTTCCTGAAGCACACACCAGCGCGTGCGCTGTGCCATGCATGATCGCCAGCGCTTGTTCGAGTCGCTCGACATGCCCCGCGTGGTACTTCCCCCAACTGCCATCTTCATACGCCGCTAACAGCGCCGCGCGCACCGCTTCGCTGGGGCGTGGCCAGCGCGGCGGTGGCAGCGGTAAGAGGGGCGCACCCCCATCGATGGCGAGTCGGTCTTCATTCATGGGCGAAATGGGCGGCATCTTGCGAGTCGCAGCAGCGGTGCATAAACTCTAACGAGCATTTGAATAACATTCACGCGGGAGCGGTCATGAAACGCATGAAGTTCGTGATGATCGGTGGTTTTCTCGGCGCCGGCAAGACCACGGCCATCGCCAGGCTGGCGAAGCACTATACCGATCAGGGTTTGAAGGTCGGCGTCGTGACCAACGATCAGGCCTATGATCTGGTCGACACGCACTCGCTGCGAGCCCAAGGTTTTCGCGTCGGCGAAGTTCCCGGCGCTTGCTTCTGCTGCAAATTCAACGATCTGATCGACACCGCCAACACGCTGCAACAAGACGAAATCCCCGACGTCATTATCGCCGAGCCGGTCGGCAGTTGCACCGACCTGGTCGCCACCGTGATCGAACCGCTGCGCAACTTGCATGGCGATCAGTACGAACTCGCGCCGCTGGCGGTGCTGCTGAAGCCCGAACACGGCCAAAAGATTCTGCGCGGCCAAAGCGGCCTCGGCTTCTCGCCCAAGGCGGCCTATATCTTTCTGAAGCAGATCGAAGAAGCCGACGTCATTGTCATCAACAAAATCGACAAGCTCTCGCCTGCCGAGCGCGACGAACTGACGAGCCTGCTGCAATCGCGTTGGCCCGGCAAGCAGGTGCTGGGCGTGAGCGCTCGCGATGGCGAAGCGTTTGCCGACCTGGTCGACGCGGTGAGCGCGACCGGCGAGCAGCACACGCGCCTGATGGAAGTCGACTACGACATTTACGCTGAAGGCGAAGCCGAACTCGGCTGGCTCAACTGCCAGGCGTCGTTCGCCAAGACCGCTGGCGAACTGCCACTCGATAGCGTGCTGCTTTCGCTGGTCAACCAGCTGCGCGACGCCTTGGTGGCCCAAGGGGCCGAGCCGGCGCACTTAAAGGTGCTCGGGCAAATCGGCGAAGAGACAGGCATTGCCAACCTGGTCGGCAGCGATGCCGGCGTCGAACTGTCGCTCGCTTCGCACGCCGCCGCGCCCAAGTTGGAATTGATCGTGAACGCGCGCGTTGCGATGGCCCCGGAAGATCTTGAACAAGTGGTGCGCGATGTCGTCGAAGCGCTCGGCAGCGAGCTCGACGCCACCACCACCATTCATGGCATGCAGCGTTTCCGCCCCGGCCGCCCCGTGCCGACCCACCGCGTGACGAACGCATAGTGAGTAGGGTGTGGCGAGTCCGCGAGCCGCACCTGGCGAAATGACGACTGTCGAAATCTAAATGTCGAGGGAATGACTAATGACCAAGCACGAATGACCAAAGGCGAGAAGATCGTCATTGGTCATTTGGCTTTAGCCATTCGCCCTTTGTCATTTGAACTTCGTCATTCGTCATTCCCGCCCCGGCCACCACGTATCCAGCTGCCGCTTGAGCCTCGCCACAACCTCCTCGTTCTCCGCAGCAAGATTCTTCGTCTCGCGCGGATCGGCGGCGACGTTGTAAAGCTCGACTTGCTGGCCGTCGGCCGAGACGATCAGCTTCCAGTCGCCGTCGCGCGTCCAACGAAACAGTAGGCTTTTCGCCGGGGCGTCGAGGTCGACCACATCGTGCTCGAAGGTCTCGCCAAACAGCGGCGACGACTTCGCAGACGGCAGCAGGGCAGGGTGCGCCGCCATCTTCTCCGGCGGCGGCACCTGGCAAGCATCCAGAACCGTGCGCGCGATCGAAAGCGTGCTGACCAGGCTGTCCGACGTTTGCGGCTCGACCTTTTTCGGCCAGCGAATCATGATCGGCGTGCGCAGCCCGCTATCGTAAGGCGAGCGTTTGCTTTTACTGTCGAACATCGGCTTGTCGGGTTGCTGGATCCAGCCATTGTCGCAGCAATAGATGACGATCGTATTCTCGGCCAGTTGCTTCTGATCGAGATAGTCGAGCAGTTGCCCGCACGATTCGTCCC
>JAEZGD010000340.1 GCA_023417165.1 Planctomycetota bacterium | reverse complement strand
GGCATGGTGTGGGCGCGGCGCTGCTTTCGGTGGCGGTGCAGCATGCGCTGCGCAGTCAAAGCTTGCCTGGCGCACGGTTCGATCAGCCGCATGAAGTTTTGACCGCGCTGAATCGGACGTTTCCGATGGAGGAGAACGATGGCCGGTTCTTCACGATCTGGTATGGGGTTTATCGTCCGCGGGAGCGCGAGCTGCGCTATGCCAGCGCCGGTCATCCGCCTGCGATGCTGTTCAATTCGGCCAGCGAAGAGACGCGCCTGGGCTGTGCGAATCTGATTGCTGGCGTCGACAGCAACACAGTTTACGAAGAGCACGCCCACATCGTCCCGCCGCACAGCCGGTTGTACTTGTTCAGCGATGGCGTGTTTGAAGCGGAGGTCGCTAGCGGCGAGCTGCTGGGGCTGGCTGGGCTGGTGAAGCTGCTCCAGTCGGCGACCACGACTCCCACCCGCCCGCGGTTCGTCTATGAGCAGGTCGGGGCAGGGCCAGGAAAGGGGGACCTGCCGGACGATTTCTCGCTGCTGGAATTCCAGTTCGCCTGAAGCTGCGAATGGGTTTTCTCGCCTACATTCTGATTTCTGCCCGTCCAGGCGTCGGTCGACGTAAAGCCTGTGTTGGGCGTTGTTTCCCCACTTGCGGAGAGGGGGGCTGGCGACGTTTACACAACTATTACAAACCTTCGACATTCCGAAAACACGGGCGAAGTCGATGCCTGTTACCATTCTTCTGTCGCACGACAGCTTCCCGGCTTTGGGTGCGACGCCGGTCAAGCGCAAGACGCGGTTTTGCCCCTGATGGATCGGCTTTTGCATTGCGACTGCTGCATCGTTTTAGGTCCTGGCCTTTCGCCGCTGCTCGCCATGCCCCTTGAGTGATTGGGAACGCCCGCATGTCGTCCGCTGCCGAACAAAATCCTCCGGCGCTACCGTTGCTGCATGCCTTTGATGCTGCGCCAGCGAAGAAGCCGGCCAAGAGTAAGAAACAGAAGGTTCAGCCTAAAAAGGACCGCACGCGGCCTAATCGTCATACGCAAGAGGACGAGCCTCGTCCGGTGATCAACTGGCCGACGGTCGCCTGGCTGGCGCTATTGCATATCGGTGCGCTGGCCGCGCCGTGGACCTTCACCTGGCAAGCCTGCGTGGCAATGCTGATCCTGCACTGGTTCAACGGTTGCATCGGCATCACGCTCGGCTTTCATCGCTTGCTGACGCATAGCAGCTTCCAGACTTATAAGCCGGTGCGGTACGCCTTCGCATTCATTGGCGGTCTGGCAGGCGAAGGCTCGGCGATCGACTGGGTGGCGAACCATCGCAAGCACCATGCGTGCAGCGATCAAGAAGGCGACCCGCACTCGCCACGCGATGGTGCTTGGTGGAGCCACGTGTTTTGGCTCGCTTACGTGCTGCAAGGCGAAGCGCGCGACAAGCACGTGCGCCGTTGGGCTCCGGACCTGGCCAAAGATCCGGTGATGAACTGGATTGGCTACATGTTCCTGCCGTCGCACTTTGTGCTGGGCGCTATCCTGATGGGCATCGGTTACGCAATCGGCGGCATGCCGATGGCCTGGTCGTTCCTGGTGTATGGCGTGTTCCTGCGTTTGGTGCTGGTGCTGCATGCCACGTGGCTGGTGAACTCGGCGAGCCACATGTGGGGCTACAAGAACTATGAGACGACCGACGATAGCCGCAACAATTGGTGGGTCGCACTGATCACCTATGGCGAAGGCTGGCACAACAATCACCATGCTTATCCGCGCATGGCTCCGCACGGCCACAAGTGGTGGGAGATCGACGTCACCTACACTACGATCCGCATCATGAAGATGCTGGGCCTGGCTTGGGACATCGTCGACTACAAGCAAAAGACGCTCGGCGGCGCCGAACGCTAAACGCAACTTCGGCGTCATCGCCGGATCGAGTCCATATCGCAGCGGACGGGTACGGAGACCCGTCCCGCGATTGGCCGCTCACTCTGATGCTTCCGAAGGCTCTTCCTTCTTGTTGCCGCTGACGAAGCGGTAGCCGGCATCGCGAATCGTCAGGAAATGCTGCGGGTTCTGTGGATCTTTTTCAAAGGTCTTCCGCAGCCGTAGGATGAACTGATCGACGGCGCGAGTGATGACATGCCCCGGCATCTCCCACACTTCTTCAAGCAGTTCTTGCCGCGGAATGACGCGTCCTTCGTGCGTGATGAAGTAGCTGAGCAGCTTCATTTCTAGCTGCGTGAGCCGCTGTGCCTGCCCGGCGACGGTGACTTCGAACGTGACGAAATTGATCACGGCGTCGTCGAAGGTAAAGACCATCACTTCGCCCGCCTTCGGCGCTTGCACGGGCTTGCGGGGGTAATGCGTTAGCAGGTTGCGCACGCGGCTGAGCAGTTCATCTAAGTCGAACGGCTTCGACAGGTATTGATTCGCGCCGACGTCGAAGCCCCGCGTGCGATCTTCGCTCAGTGTGCGCGCGCTAAGGATCAGCACCGGCATGTCATAGCCGCTGGCGCGCAACGATTCGCACACCGCATAGCCGCTCATGCCAGGAAGCATCAGGTCGAGGACCACCAGATCGACGTCGTCCGCCTGGTCGTCCATGAATTTGACCGCGGTTGGGCCATCGGCCATGGTCGTGACGCGATAGCCCTGGTGCTCGAGGTTGTACTTGATCAGCACCGCCAAGTGGCGTTCGTCTTCGACAACCAGGATGTGCTTCTTGTCGCTCATGGGCAGTGGACGGAAGTCAGTGGGCAGTGGTAAGTGAGCAGTGGTTAGTGGGGAAGTACGCAGCAACAAGCAAGTGAAGGCAGACTAGCTGGTGGTGTTCATGATGCCTTCGGTGCCGCGGCTGAGTTGGTTAGCGGCGGCAGGCGTGTCCTTGATGGCTGGCAAGACAATTTCAAATTCGGTTCCCGTTCCGCTCTCGCGCTCGCGCACGCGAACACGTCCTTTGAGGCGATGCGTCAGCGTGCGGACGATATGTAGTCCCAGCCCAGTCCCGGGCTTCGAGCGTTCGAGTTCCAGGCCCAAGCGTTCGAAGCGGCCGAAGATCTTGCGCCGTTGATGTAGGGGAATGCCTGCGCCGTTGTCGGTAATGCGGACGGCCACGCGCGCCTCGCCTTCGCGCTTGCCAGTGATGCGGACTTCCGGCGGCGAGCCTCCATACTTGATGGCATTGTCGATCAGGTTGCGAAACAGCACGTCCAAGTCGACGCGTGGCGCTCGCACCATAAAGGCTGGGCAATCGATGACCACTGTCTCGGGCCGCACGCGATAGCGATGGCAAACACTGCGGGCACATTCCCGCAGCAAGCCAGGCAGTTCCACTTCCTCGATGTCGCTTTCGACCGGCTGCTTTTCCAGGCGCGCAGCGTCAAGCAAATGGTTAATCAGACCATCCAAACGCTCGACGTCTTCCAGCATGTCCCGATAGAAGCTTTGCTGCTCCTCGGCGCTGACGGGATAGCGGTGGAGGGTTTGCAGGTAGAGCTTGAGTGAAGCGATCGGCGACTTCAGTTCGTGGGTCACGCTATCGATAAAGTTCGACTGTCGCCGATTCAGATTGATCGCCTTGATGGTCAGCGACAGGTACAGCACGGTGCCGACCAGGACCAGGACCAGCACCACCGAACCGACCGCGAGCAGCGCCCAATACAGGCCGGCCCGTTCGCCGCCGCTGAGGGCACTGGAGACGTTGAGAAGCACCCAGCCGACCGCCAGCGCGACCAGCAGCACGATCATCACTACGCCTAGAGTGATCGGCCAGCCAAGAGTGCGACGAGGAAACATAGGTGAGCGAGAGCCTGGCGGTGGCCGGTTCGGGAAGGAACGGCTGGCAGCCTGTCCCTCCGGTGGAGCGGGACGCTACAATCGTTCGTGGAATCGCGCCGCCGTGGGCCGGCGCGCTACTACGCTTGAGCATAGTGGTCAAATCCCAAGATTGGAAGC
The DNA here is from genome assembly GCA_023417165.1 of Planctomycetota bacterium. Lineage (GTDB taxonomy): Bacteria > Planctomycetota > Planctomycetia > Pirellulales > Pirellulaceae > JAEZGD01. The sequence continues at coordinate 3,869 of JAEZGD010000340.1, read as the reverse complement.
GAGCGGGCGAAGCACTGAGCATGGCTACCACCGATTCCGCTGCGGCAATTGACGTCCGCGACCTGCAAAAGACCTATCGCCAGGGCTGGCTCGGGCGGCGCTCGATCCACGCGCTGCGCGGAGTGACGCTGCGGGTTGAGCGGGGAGAGATTTTCGGCCTGCTCGGCCCCAACGGCGCAGGCAAAACCACGTTCCTCAAAATCCTGCTCGGCATCATTCGCCGCAGCGGCGGGGACGCGTCACTATTGGGACGCAATGCCGGATCGCGACACAGCCGCCAGCAGATCGGCTATCTGCCAGAGCATCTGCGCATTCCGCCGCATCACAACGCGTACACGGCCCTGGATCTGTACGGCCAGATGAGTCAACTGCCAGCCCGCGTCATTCGCGCCAAACGCGATGCGCTGCTCGACAGCGTCGGCCTGCTGGAACGGGCGCGCGACAGCGTCAAGAAATACTCCAAAGGGATGCTCCAGCGACTGGGACTTGCCCAGGCGTTGCTGCATGATCCCGAATTGATCTTCCTCGACGAGCCGACCGATGGGCTCGATCCGGTCGGCCGCTCGCATGTTCGCAATGTGCTTGGCGAGTTGAAACGCCAAGGCAAGACGATCTTTCTCAACAGCCACATCTTGCAAGAGGTGGAACTGGTCTGCGATCGCGTGGCGATTTTGGACCAGGGGCAATTGCGGTTCATCGGTCCGGTCGAAGAAGTGACGCGCCAGCCCACCACGGAATTTCAGTTCGAGCTGCGCGGCGACGAACAAGCGATCTCGCGAGCCTTGGCCGACTGCGTCACCGATGACTTTGTCTGGTCGGCCGAGATTTGTCGGGCGACGCTGAGCTTCAGTGCGCCGACGGAACACGATCGTACCATCGATGCGCTGCGCGCCGGTGGCGTTAGCATCCTGGGCTTGTCGCGTCGGCGAATCACGTTGGAAGACGCCTTTTTGAAACTCGTCAGCGCCTCGGCAAAAACATCATGAGACCCTACTACGCCGTTGTCAAAGACGCCTTTCGCGAAGCCATCCGCTCGCCGGTGCTGTGGATCTTGCTGGCGCTGGTGACGCTGATGTTGTTGCTGCTGGCGCCGCTGGGAACCAAGCTGGAAGCGACCACGCAGCTCTCGCAGTTTGAGGTTGCCAACTGGGAAGCGCTCGCCAAACGCATGCACGAGCAAAGCCGCAGCTTGGAAAACTCGCCGGGCAAACGCATCTGGTCGCTGCTCGACGCGCCGCTGCAGAAGCAATTGGCGGAGCTGAAAGCGCCGACGGGAGAAGACTTTAACGAGCATCAGAAGACGCTGACCGACTTTCGCAAGAATCTCAACCGCTTGCTCGAACGCCGTGACTTGTACGACGAAGCCGCCTGGCGCAAGGTGGATCTAGGACAAGAGGGCATTGAGCTGCGCGACCAATTGAGCACGCTGTCGTCCGAGAAGCTGGGGCGGTTCAATCGATTGTTGATCGACCGAGCCTTTTCGGACCTGATCAACGAGAGCCCGGCGAACTCGATCCTGCTGACCTATGCAGGATATGTCTTGAATCCCGAGTGGTTCCCACCGGTCAATCCCGAGCTCTTCAAGCAAGGGGTGCGTTATGTGGTCAATACGTTCAATAACTGGTTCATCGGCGCATTCGGAGTTTTGGTGGCCATTCTGGTCACTGCGCCGATTGTGCCGCGCATGTTTGATCCTGGGCAATTGCATTTGCTGTTAAGCAAGCCGGTGTCGCGTTCGTTCTTGTTCGTTGCGCAATTCCTCGGCGGTTGCGCTTATATCGCGATTATCGTCAGCTATCTGATCGTGGGCCTGTGGTTGATTCTGGGACTGCGCCTGGCGATGTGGGAAACTCGCCTGCTATGGCTGATCCCAATTTATATCTTCACGTTTGCGTTGTATTACACGGTGTCTGCACTCGCGGCGGTGATGACGCGCAATTCGATTGTGGCCATCGTCGTCAGCATTTTGTTCTGGGCATTGTGCTGGAGCGTGGGAACCGCCAAGTTCGAACTCGACCGTCGTGCGCAGATTAGCCAGTTTCATCGCGTGGTGCCGGCTGGCGACCAATTGTTGGCCGTTAACGAACATAATGCCGTCTTTGTTTGGAATTCTGAGCAGCGAGCGTGGAAAAAGGTCTTCGTGTCAAAGACGCAGCAAGAGCTGTCGCGCGTGTCGTGGTTGCCGCTGCCGCCCATGCCTCCGCTGCCAGGCATGGTTTATGATCCGCAGAAGCAAGAGATTCTGGCAGTCGAACGCTTGTTCAATGGGCCTTCCGTCGCCAGCTTGGGCCTGGGACGCGCGAGCCAAGACTGGACGTATACACCCGGGCTGACGCCTCCTATGGGAACGTTTGCCGTGCTGCGTGAGCCCCAAGGCGGGACGCTCTTTGCCGGCAATCTTGGCCTGTTTCGTCTGCAAGGCGATCCCACCGCGCCCCGGCAGCCGGTGAAGGTATTGGGATTAGAATTGCCGATCACCAGCGGCGCGGCCTTTATGAATGTCTCGCCGCCAGAAGGTTTGGTGTTAGCCGGTCCAGCCGCCGGAGCGATCGATCCTGTGAGCGGTAGTGTGGCCTTGTATAGCCGCGCGGTGCTGCGCGTGCTGACCCCACACGAAGGCAAATATCAACTGGCGACGGAGCGAACTTTCGATCTGCCAGAAACGCAGCCTGTCTCACTAGCGATCGGCGGCAATCGCGTGGTGCTGGGCCGCCCCGACGGCCAATTACAAGTGCTCGATGTCCAGGCGCTGAAAGATGTGTCGATTGATAAGCCCGTCGCTAGCAGTCGCCCGCGGTTTGTGACGGCCTCGCCGGATGGCCAGCGCTTCGCGGCAGTCATGCATGACGAGACGCTATGGCTGTATGACGTCGCCGAGGATCGTTGGCAGTGGGCGAGTGTCTCTGGACAAGGAGACATCTCCACGGCCATGTGGTCGGCTGACGGAAAGTTCTATGTGGCCGATCGCGCGACACGCGTCAGTCAGTACGATGGTCGCACGCTTGCGCCGCTCACGAAATTTGCTCCGAAGTCTTCGATCATGGAGCTGTCCTATCGCTACGTGGTTACGCCGCTGTATTATCTGCTACCTAAACCTGGTGAGCTGTATAAAACGTTCGACTACCTGGCGGCCGATCCTAAGGAAGCCAAGGAAGATAAAGACACCGCAGGCATTGCGACAGCCGCCGAGCGGCCCATGTTACCGGTAACCAGTGGACTGGGCTTTATAGCCTGCATGCTGCTTCTTACCTGCGTCTATTTTGAACGTCAGGAGTACTAGCGCGCCAGGGCAGGGTGGCCAAGGGGTGTCGCCGCCCATTTGCGCGAATTACAGGTTCCGATGCCATGCTTGGGCGATTCCGTCACGCCATAAACCTTGGACCTTGGGCCGCCTCTGGCATATACTCGTAATATTGCCACGTCCCTCCTGCCGCCTGTATGCCGAACAGCTATTTCGTCTCCGACTTGCACCTGTTCAGTCGCCGCTCCCAGGCGGATAAGTATCGCGCGCAGCTCCATGCTACCGCGCGCGAAGCAGACGTCTTTGTCCTGGGAGGGGATATTTTCGATTTCCGCTGGTCAACGCTCGGCAGTTGCGCGGCGACGATCGATGCGGCGATCCGCTGGCTCGATGATCTGGTTGCGCCACATCCTCATTGCCAGTTTTATTTCGTGCTCGGCAATCACGATTGCAATCGCAACTTTGTTGCGCGGCTGGATGCATTGGCCGCCATCTCGCCGAATCTCAGTTGGTACGACGATTACCTGCGTTTAGGACACAGCCTGTTTCTGCACGGGGACGTCGCGGACGGCAATCTCACGGCGGTCACGCTGGCGCAGCGTCGGCAGAAGTGGCACCACGACGAGCG
>JAEZGD010000607.1 GCA_023417165.1 Planctomycetota bacterium | reverse complement strand
GGTGATCGCCTGGCGATAGTAGTCGTCGGCGACGTCGCCTGCGGCAAACACGCCTTCCACACTGGTATAGGTGCGGAACGGAGTGGTCCACTTGATGTAACCTTTGTCGTTCGTCTCGATCTGGCCGTTCAGGAACTTCGTATTCGGCGTGTGGCCGATGGCTAGGAACAGGCCGCCCGCAGCCAGCTCTTGCTTCTCGCCCGACTGCGTATGGCGCACGCGAACGGCGGTGACGCCCTCTTTGTCGTCGCCCAAGACTTCGTCGACTTCGCTGTGATAGACGATATTGATCTTGGGATTACCGAAGGCGCGTTCCTGCATGATCTTCGAAGCGCGAAACACATCGCGCCGCAGCAGCATGTGCACCACCGAAGCGTATTTGGTCAGGTAGCTGGCTTCTTCGATAGCCGAATCGCCGCCGCCCACCACCACCATCGGCTTGTTGCGAAAACGCGGTAGCGCGCCGTCGCACACAGCGCAAGCGCTGACACCGCGGTTCTTGTACTTGTCTTCTGACGGCAGCCCCAGATAGTTGGCGCTGGCGCCGGTCGCAATGATGACCGTGTGGGCCAACACTTCGCCCCCTTCGCTGGGCTTGAGGCGGAACGGGCGTTGCGAGAAATCGACGCTGCTGATCTCGTCGCTAATCACGCGCGTGCCGAAGTTGCGCGCCTGCTGGCGCATCAGGTTCATCAGCTCTGGACCGGTGACCGCGTGCGGATGCTCTTCGACCGGCGGCAGCATGTAGCTCTTTTGTTCTTCGTCGATCGCCGAGTGAATGAACTCTTGCAGCCTGCCCGAGGGAAAGCCGGCATAGTTCTCGACTTCGGTGGTCTGCGCGAGCTGGCCAAGGGGCACGGTCCCAGCAAAAGCGTTCCCTTCGTAGACGAGAGGCTTCAGGTTTGCCCGGGCGGCATAAATGGCGGCCGACCAACCCGCGGGACCGCTTCCGATAATCACGACATGCTCGACGTTGTCCGACACGTTCCTGCGTTCCTTATAGAATTTCGTAGCTGGTAGGCACGGCATTATAAGGTGCCCGCAAACCAGGACCACCCCAACGTACTTTCGCCGTTATACCAGCGCCCGCGGCGGGAAAATGACGCCAGACAAGATCCCTGTGACGCCCCGGCGATTCGCCTTGACGGGCGGGCCCGATATTGGCAAACTCCCGCGGAAATCGCTCCCACGTCATTGGTGAACGCGCTCTTGCGCCGTGGGACACTTTTCACGTCGACCTGCGGTCACGTTTCCCAAGGAGGGGATTTGCCATGAAATACGGATCTTTTCTGTTGATCGGTTTGGTTGCCACGGCGTTCACAGGCTGCGGCTCCTCGTCGAGCGATCCCCCAGCAGCCAACATTCCCGCCACGGCTCCGAGCGCCGCAGGCGGTCAAGCTGCTGCACCGGCTGCTAGCGTCGAAGCGCCAGAAACCGTGGTCACTTCGTTCTTGGAATCGCTGCGCAATGGCAACGACACGCTCGCCGCATCGCTGCTGACCGAATTAGCCCGCCAAGAAACGCAAAAGAAGGGGCTGAAAGTGCAGCCTCCTGGCACGCCGGACATGACCTATCAGATCGGCCAAACCGAATTTGTGACGCCTGAGAAAGACGGCGCACACGTCGGCAGCATCTGGTCGGAAAAGCTCGATACCGGCGAAGTTGCTAGCTTTGAGGTGATCTGGGTGCTGCGTCGCGAGTCGCACGGCTGGCGCATCGCAGGCATGGCCACGCCGGTCGGCGACGACAACGAGCCGCTGTTCCTGAATTTCGAAGATCCTGATGATTTATTGCAAAAGTGGACCGAAAGCGAAACCGAACTGGCGGAAGAAACCCCAGCCAACGGCAACTTTGCTCCACAGACTCCCGCGGTCGAGAATACCGCTCGCGAGGGAGAAATCAACCCGCTGCGATAAGCATCTTTCGCCGATATTTGCCGCCAGCGGAACATTTTTATCCATCCCTAACACTGGGCAGGATAATAACTTAGAAAAATGACAACAGGCTCGCGCCGCCGCGCGAGCCTGTTTCGTTTCTTGCACCACTGGACGCACCGAAGTGACGTACTACACTTGTGCCGACGGCCAACCTCACCGTCAAAGTAAACCCCGCCATCCCAAGCTGTGCAAATTGCTGAAGCACTTGACACAGTACTTCGCCATGCTAACCTATCGGCCTAGCCTGTGCGATCGTCACACCTTACGGGACCGCTAAGGTTTCACAACAGGGAGATTTTGCAGCGACCCACCCAGGGCTCGTTCGCATGAGCTAACTAACCACGGTCGCATCCGAGGACCTGCCGTCTAAGCCGGGGGCGTTCGGACGGCATGGGAAGATTATCGTTTCGCTTACGGTACGTGTAAGACTTTTTGGAGGATTCACAATGAATCGTTTTGTTCTGTGTGGCGTCGCGATTTTCTTCGCGATCGTCGGTGTCGCCCTGGTGGGCGGTGAAGAAAAGGCCAACGCTGGCCTGCTGCGTCATGGTTGCGGTGGCGACTGCGGCGCTGTGGCTGATTGCTGCGGTGCCAAGCGCGTTCGCTGCCACGGCCGCGATCGCTGCCACGGCCGTGATCGTTGCCACGGTCGCGATCGTTGCCACGGCCTGTTCAGCCGCAAGAACCGCTGCTGCGGTGACGTGCCGGCTTGCTGTGGCGAAGCCGCTCCGGCTTGCTGCGCTCCGGTTGCCCCGAGCTGCTGCGGCGAAGTCGCTCCGGCTTGCTGCGCTCCGGTTGCCCCGAGCTGCGGTGGCGAAATCGCTCCTCCTCCGGCTCCGGCCGCTGGCGAAGTCCCCCCTCCTCCGGCTCCGGCCGCTGAGAAGGCTGCCTAAGGCAATTGTCCGCCACTTCCCCGCTGCCGATCCTGTTGCGCGGCGAGGGAATGCGAATACTGGAAAGATCGGACTTCGCTTTGAGGTCCGATCTTTCTTTTTGGACTCACGGATTTTACGGACCATGCGTGTCTTACCGCGCACGTCCACGAAGCTGGCTGCGGACTGCCGGACTGGCCGATAGCAGCTACACGGAATGTTTCGGCATTGGATGCCAGCCCAGTCGCGCGTGCGCAGCGCGTGGATCATGAGAGTGGCGCATGGCATCGTCGGACAAAGATTCTATTAGCACCACGCAGCAAATCGTTTCGCTGCTGATCGTGCTGCATCTGTTTTGCGTGTTGGTGGCGCTGTCGAGCTATACGCGCCGCTCGCCGTTGCAATTGCGGCTGCTGAACATGCTCGCGCCTTACACGCGCACGGTAAACTTGGCGCCAGCTTCTGCGCCGTTTCATCTCACGCAGTACGACGCCTTGACTGGCGACTTCGAACACGACGACGAGCATTACTTAGAACTATCCATTACGACGGCCGACGGCGAAACGCAAACGCACAATCTGAATGTCGCCGCGCTGCCGTTTCCTGACGCGCGCCGCCGCTATCGCACCTATGCCACCGAGATGGTGTACGCCCTGAGCGATGGCGTTGAAGGCGAAAATCGCCTGGCTGAACTCGCCAAGGCGGCGGCCGGTTATGGCCTGCGTCGCTGGAATGCTGATGCCGGCGTGTTGCGGCTGAAGCATCACCTGTCGCAGCCCCGTTTGCTCTCCAACCTGCAAGAAGGTTTTCCGGACAATCCCCGCGACGAGCGTTATCTAGTTACGCGGTATGAGGCCGACGT
>JAEZGD010000316.1 GCA_023417165.1 Planctomycetota bacterium | reverse complement strand
GGGCCACGTCAGTTGGCCACCGCTGAAGTCGATGCCGCTGAGCTGCGTGTCGTAGCCATACACTTTGACGTCGAACTGCGAGGCCAGCTCGGCCAGCGCGGGTTCGGCTGCGTTCAAAGCATCGATTTGCGTTTCCCAGCGTGAACGACTGCTGCTGCCTGAGGGAAGCTCCATCGACCGCGTTTGATCAGCCAGCACCAGCACCACACCGGTTTGCGGTTTGGTCGTCGTGCTGATGCGTGCTGGCTGTAGCAAGCCAATCACCACGAGTAAGAACAGCATCACCCGCAGCGCCAGCAGCGAGGCACGCTGCCGCCACGACAACTGGCGAAACACCGGACCAACCAACAACAACGCCGCCAGCACGAGCGCGATGCACGCGACCAGCAAGTGGCTGCCGAAGACGGGTTGGAAGTACCAAGTGGTCATTGCCAGTGACGTTGCCGAAGTGAAAGTTACTTGCCAGCCGCGCTAGCGGCCTGGGCGGACGGTTGATAAAAGCGATTCGCCAGTACGTGTTCCAGGCCCAGCATCAGCGCCAAGCCCAGCATGAGCCAGGGAAAGAACTCACGCCCGGCGCGCTCTTCGCCTTCCAGCGTGATCTCTTCCTGTGTCTTCGCCAGGCGATAGCGGCCCTCGCCCAACAAGTCGTCGAGCTTGCCCGCTTCCAAACGCGTCAGGTCCGTGGCCTGCGGCGAAAGGTTCACGCTGAAGCCACGCAACACGACGCCGCCATGATCGCCTTTCAAGCGATATTCCCCGGGAATATCGGTGAACTTGATCGCCAGGCGGCCATCGCGCGCGGCGACTTCGTAAGGATCGTCGCTGGGCGAGAACAGTTGATACCGCTCGGGATCTTGCTCACTGTTGGTGAGGACCGCGGTCTCGCCAGCTAGATAGTTCAACTTGGTATCGCTACTGGACACCAGATGTCCGGCCATTTCATTCGCCAGAATGAAGTAGGGCCAGGCGTTCTCTCCGGTGGGCAATTCGTTCCATGCCTGGCGACCGCGCGGCGCCAGCGGATCGGAAACCGGCGTCGTCATCAGCATCACACGCCCGTGCCCAATCACCCGCTCCAAGATCGCCGGGCGGCCATCGGAATAGGCCACCACGGTGGTTGCGTCGGTCGGAATCTCTTTTAACGACCAGTAACGAAAAATTGGAAACTGTCGCCACGGCACATTGGTGCCGATCGTGCGAAATGCTGCCAAGATCGGATGGTCAAGGCTGCGCGGATCAAGCCACACGCCTTCCGGCATGCGCGTCTCGTGCGCGAGCTTGCCCGGCAACACGGCTTGCGCTTCTTTGGTGTTGAAAGACGACGGCTCCGCCTGATGCCCGAGGAAGATGCCCACGCCTCCGCCAGCTTGTGCGAATTCAGCGAGCTGTTCCCACTGGGCTGGCGCCAGCGGGCTAGGGTCGAGCAAAAACACTGCCGCAAACTCTTGCAGCGATTGATTCGCCAAATCTGCTTGCGGCACAACCACCGTATCGAACCTCGCCTGACCGGTCTCGCGAAATTCATACGGCGCGATCGCTTCGGTCCACGCGGTCGTGCTGACATCGCGCGGCGCGACAACCAGCACCCGCCAGGCGGGCTGCACCGCCACCGTGAAGTAACGCGTGTCGTCCGCCGTGAGCGCGTCGTCACCCACGATGCGGATCTGACCATGATGCACACCCAGCGGCAGCTTGCCAATCTGGAACGTGAGCGTCTGTGCCGCGTTCTCTTCCAGATGCAGCGACTGACGGCTGCGCACTTTGGCTTCGGGAAGCAGCGGCTTGTTGTCCACGATGATCGGCCGCGTCGTATCGGGTTCTTCGACCAATAACTCCACAATGCGATCCCCGGCCGGGCCCAGGCGGCGCAGCTCGGTTTGAATTTCCAGTCGGCTCGATTGCGGCAAGGTCTCGGACGAGAGCCGCACTTCGCCGAGGCTGAAGTCTTGCGGTTGTTCGACGCCGACGTCGATCAGATACACGCCAACTTCCGGCGCTTCGGTCAGTGCTTGTTGTAAGCCGCGCGCAGCATTCTCGTCCCAGGCGGCCGCGGTCAGGTCCGTAAAGATATAGATGTCTTTGCGCGACTTTTCGCTTTGTTTGACGAGCGCGAGTGCGTCGCGCAGTTGCGTCGGCAAGGGGAGCGGCGCGCCGGTCGAGCGCAGTCGCTCCAGCGCTTGCGTCGCGGCGGCGCGATCGACCGCGAACGATGCCACGCCGGGCCGCGTATCGAGCACTGCGATCTCGCTATCTTCAGGCAACTGCTTCAGCAGCCAACTTCCTAGCTCTTGTGCCGCTTCGAGTCGTGTTTTGTTGCCCGTGCGATACTGCATGCGCGGCGCGGTATCGACCAGTAGCACTGCCGCGACCGGCGCTTGCCGATCGCCGAGGCGAGGCGTCTTCGCGCCGCTCCAAACGGTTCCCAGCAGCCACAAGAAGGCGACGCCGAGCAGCGCGGTAATCGCACCAAAGCTGGTCAGCAGCGTTTTCCCGCGCTTTTGTAACGCGGTCGCTAGCGTCACCAAGGCGGTCAACGCCACCAAGACGCCCAGGCCGCCAACCAGCAGCCAGTTGCCAAACTCCGTTGACGCCACGCTTGGCCGCGCGAGCGCCGCCCCTACCAGCAGAATGCCCAGGCAGCGCAGTAGCAGCAGAATCCAATGGCGCAATTGCAGCTTGCGCGTATTGGTTTCTTTACGCTGCTTGACGAACCGCAGCGCCGGAAAGATGTACTGCTTCGGCTGCTGCCGCATGATCAAATGCAGCACCACCGGCACCGCCATCAAGCCCAGCCCACCCAGCAATAGCGAGAGGTTTATGAATGCCATAAGCCCCCCGGGAAGT
>JAEZGD010000262.1 GCA_023417165.1 Planctomycetota bacterium | reverse complement strand
CCCATGAAGTCGCGCGATGAGGGGACCGGAACGATGCAGTTGGTCAGCTTTCGCTTGGATCAAGAGGAATACGGCATCGAGATTACGAAGGTCCAGGAAATCATCTTGCTGGGCGAAATCACGCGCGTGCCGCAGACGCCCAACTTCATCAAAGGGCTGATTAACCTCCGCAGTATGGTCATTCCGATCGTCGACCTGCGGCTGCGGTTCGGAATTTCAGAACAAACGCCGACCGACAACACACGCATTATGGTCGTCAATGTCGCTGGTAAGACGATCGGTATTGTGGTTGACGCCGTGAGCGAAGTACTGCGCATCGCTCGAGGGCAGATCACCCCGCCCCCGCCCACCGTAGCTGGCCTCGGTCGCGAATACCTCACCGGACTCGCGAAACTTGAAAAGCGATTGCTGATCCTGCTCGATATCGATCGCTTGCTGACGCACGAAGAGACGCCCGTGGTCGACACCGTTCGTGCTGAGGACCGGCCAGCTTAGTCCAAGTCTACCAAATCCTGTTTGCCTGCCTGCAAACTCCACTACCTGCATTCCGCGCTGCCCAACTTTCAATCTACCTTCAGGGAACCTTCCAATGACCAAGGCTGCTAAACCTGCGCGAACGGCTGCCCCCGCAAGCGCCATGCTGAAGAAGCTCCAACACGATTTGGCCATTAATCGTGCGCTTGCAGAGAACTCGCCCATTAATATCTTGATGGCCGACACGGACCTGAACATTACTTATGTCAATCCCGCCAGCCTGCGCACCCTGAAGACGCTTGAACGCTTCTTGCCCTGCAAGGCCGATGAAGTGCTCGGCAAAAACGTCGACATCTTCCACAAGGATCCGTCGCACCAACGACGAATCTTGTCTAACGACCGCAACCTGCCGAAGCGCGCCATCATTCAGATTGGCGATCAAAAGGCCGATTTGCTGGTGACTCCCGTCTATGACGAGGGCGGCAAGTACTTGGGCCCGATGGTCACCTGGGATGTCGTGACGCAGAAGCTGGAACTCGAAGCGAGAAACTACGACTACCAGCGCCAGATCGCCGCTATCAGCGCTGCACAGGCGGTCATCGAGTTCAAGCTAGATGGCACCATCGTCGATGCGAACGAAAACTTTTGCAAAACGTTAGGCTACCGCATCGAAGAGATTCGTGGCCAGCACCACAGCATGTTCGCCGACGAAGCTTATGCACGCAGCTCCGAATACAAAGCATTCTGGGAAAAACTCAATCGCGGTGAATCGGATGAAGGTCGCTATCTGCGCCTAGGCAAAGGTGGCAAGCAAGTTTGGATCCAGGCCCGCTACAGCGCGCTGTGTGACGAAAGCGGCAAGCCCTACAAAGTTGTCAAGTACGCCAGCGACATCACCGAACAGGTGCGCTTGGAGCAAGCTCAGAAAGACAACGTCGAGCGGGAACGCGCGGCGCAAGAAGATTTAAAGCGTAAAGTCGATGAGTTATTGACCGTGGTCAATGCGGCGGCTGCCGGTGACCTGACCAAGGACGTCAGTTTCGCCAGTGAAGACGCGATGGGCAAACTGGCCGATGGCTTCCGCAAAATGATGAAGGATCTGCGGCAAATCATTGGCCAGGTGGTCGAAGGCTCCGCGCAGTTCGCCGAAGGCTCGCAGGTTATCGCGGAAGGCGCGCAGCGACTCGCTGGCGGCTCGCAAACTCAAAGCGCCTCCGTCGAAGAGATGAGCGCTTCGATCGAAGAACTGGCTCGCAGCATTGAAGCCGTGAAGGACAACGCTGGCGAAGCCGACAAACTGGCCACTCAAACCAACAAGATGGCGGAAGAAGGCGGCCTGGCCGTACAGAAATCGGTCGAAGCGATGGACCTGATTAAGAACTCGTCGGAGCAAATCAGCGAGATCATTCAAGTCATCAGCGAGATCGCCAGCCAGACCAATCTTTTGGCACTTAATGCAGCTATTGAAGCAGCTCGCGCTGGCGAGCATGGCTTGGGATTTGCCGTCGTCGCCGACGAGGTCCGCAAACTGGCTGAGCGTTCGAGCGAGGCCGCCAAGGAAATCAGCAAGCTGATTAAGGAGTCGACCCAGCGCGTCAGCGATGGTGCGAAACTCAGCGAAGAAACCGGCCGAGCGCTCGAGAAAATCATCCAGGGCGTCGAAGCGACCACTTGCAAAATCAGTGAGATTGCCACCGCCACGGTTGAGCAGGCGCAAAACGCCAGCGAAGTCGCCAATGCGATCCAGCAGGTCTCGCAAGTCACCGAGCATGCTGCGGCCGCCAGCGAAGAGATGGCTTCCAGCAGCGAGGAACTGGGGGCTCAAGCAGCGGCGCTGCGCGACCTCGTCAAGCGTTTCAAGCTTGGCTAAGCGCACTGCGAAGGAGACGTCTCGCTTCGGGCGCGCCAATGGTGCACGCCCGGTTGGTTCGCGAAGGTTCTAAGGTCGATTGGCATGGCACTACTTACTAACCTGCAGGTTTCTGACGACTTGCTTGCGCGTTACACGACGCTCATTTATGACGTCACCGGCATTCGCATGTCGCCGCAGAAAAAAACGCTGCTTTCCAACCGAGTGCGCCGTCGGCTGCGAGAGACTGGCATCGGCAGTTTTGAGCAGTACTATACGACCTTGCGACGTTTGAAGCGTTCCGATCCCGAGTGGGCCGCTTTCCTTCAGGAAATCACGACCCACGAGACTTATCTCTTTCGGGACGAGATGCACTGGAACTGGCTCCGTAAGCAATACCTTCCGGAACTCCACCATGCTGCGAAGAGCGGGGCCCGGCCCCGTAATCTGCGCATCTGGTCGGCCGCCTGCAGTACAGGCGATGAAGCCTTTACCATCGCGGCTTGCATCGCGAACGATCTGCCAGGCTTTGAGCAGTGGCAGATCAAGATCGTGGGCACCGACATCGGGAGTGAGACCGTCAAGCAAGCTGCCGCGGCGACGTTTGGAAGTCGCGCCATGCGTTTAGTGCCAGCAGAAATTCGCGATCGGTGGTTTCTTCAACTCAAGGACACAGAGTTGTGGCAGCCGCATCCTGCCTTGCGCCGCATGACCGCATTTCGCCAGCATAACTTGCTCGAGCCTTTGCACGAACCGTCGTTCGACTTGATTGTCCTGAAGAACGTGTTGATTTACTTCGATACGGCTTCCAAGCAGCGCGTGGTCGAGAACCTGCGCTTGATGATGCGGCCAGGCACGATGTTGATTGCCGGAGCCGCCGAAGGAATCACCGATCTCGTGAAGGATCTGCGCCGTTCCCTGCCATGGCTCTATTCAAAGGCCTGATATGACGACGGACAACTGCGGACGGCCCGATGGCGCGCTCGATGAAATCCTGAGCGATTTCTTGGATGAAGCGGCGCTTTTGCTGGATCGATTGAACGAAGATTTGCTTGTGCTCGACGAATGCGTCCGCACATGCGAAGAAGGCGAAAGCACGCGGTATGAAGCGGCGCTGATGAACAGCATGTTCCGCTCGGCGCATAGCATCAAGGGATTGTCTGCGATGCTGGGCCTGATGAACATCAACCGGCTGACGCATAGCGTCGAAAACGTCTTCGATGCGGCGCGCAATGCCCAGTTTAATCTCGATCGCTCGACCGTGCAGGTGCTCTTTGAAGCAGTCGATAAGCTGGCAGCGATGGTTGCTCTGCTGCGCTGCGAAGGCCACGACGATCTCGATGCGCGCGGCGTCATCGAAGCGTTGCAATCGGCATTGCAGGCGGCGGGCTGCGACCGTCCCGTCACCACACAAGCCGATGCCGAAGCCGCTTTGGACGCCATCCACACTCAGGATCCGCCCCTGACGCCTGAGCCCACCTCCTCGTCGAGCGAGACCCCGGCAAGAGATTACTTCGCAGGCATTGATGACGAAGCGGGAGCGCCGGCAAAATACCTGGCGATCTTCATTGACGAGACAGAGATGGCCCTGGATGCGTTCACCGAAATACTTGTCAGCACCGATCGCAGCGCCACTATCGAGACGCTGGCCAGCTTGTTGATTACGGTGCACCGGATTAAGGGCTCGGCGGCCTCCGTCGGTTTACAACGCCCGGCGAAGCTCACGCATTTAATGGAAGACATTTTGCAAGAGCTAGGCGATGCTCACGTTCCACTGCAAGGCGACATGGTGGATGTCATGTTGCGGTGCGCGGATGCTTTGCGCCTCTATCTGGCTGGCCTCAAGCAAGGTGCGCCAAGATCGGAAAGCTTCTCTAGCCTGGCAACGGAACTTCTCCTGGCGCATGGGGCGGCCTTCCCCGCCCCTAAACCGAATGTGAAGCCGCTGTCGACCGGTGGTGATGATCCCCTGCCCTTACTGCAAGCATACGCGGAACGCTTCGCCCATGCTGGCTCCGTCATTGTTGGCTATGTCCGCTTTGTGCCTGGACTGGCGCTGGCTGGCCTTAAGGCGCAACTGATCTACCAAAAGCTATTACATGTCGGCGAACTCTTGGAGTCGTCGCCTGCCATCGATAACGCTGACGAAATCGACACACTGGAAGTAGCATGTTTTGCGGTGGCCACCGAACAGCCTGCCGACGCCCTGAAAGGGAAAGTGAATGTGGCCGGCGTCAGCGAAGTGCAACTATTCGCAGCGACGACATTGCTGGCCGGCGACACCCGCCCGGCGGCCGCAGCCGCCAGGCCCACTGCCGCCTCGCTGCCCGGCAAAGAACCTGCTGCCCAGCACCGTATGGTTAACGGGGTAGCAGAACCAGCCGCTGGAAAATCGCGTAATCAAGGCGAAGCCAAGCCCAACGAAACCCTGCGCGTGGACATTGAACGGCTCGATCAACTGATGAATTTGGCTGGACAACTGGTCATCAGTAAAGCACGCTTCGCCCAAATTGGCGAAGGACTGAAAGAGACCTTATTCGGCAAGCAAACGCCGCAACTCCTGGCAAACGTGGCAGCACAATCAAAGAAGCTGCTCGAGCAAACCGAAGCCGCGTCCGCGAAGGGCAAGTCGACTCCTGAATTGGAAGCGATCCGCTCGCAGGCTCGCCGCATGGCCGCCAATC
Organism: Planctomycetota bacterium; assembly: GCA_023417165.1. Lineage (GTDB taxonomy): Bacteria > Planctomycetota > Planctomycetia > Pirellulales > Pirellulaceae > JAEZGD01. The sequence goes on along the minus strand of JAEZGD010000262.1, from coordinate 775 downwards.
TGGAGGCCATCCAGCGTGAACTGTCGCGCGCGACACATACCCGCAACCGCGTTAACGAGCTTTTTGAAGCGGTGCATCAGCTCGATCGCGTTGCGGCTGGGATCCAGAAAAGCATCATGGATACCCGCATGGTGCCGATCGGACCCTTGTTCGGACGTTTTAAGCGCGTGATCCGCGACATCACTCGCTTGAATAGCAAGGATATTAATCTCGTAGTGCGCGGCGAGAAGACCGAACTCGATAAGCGCATGATCGACGAGCTAGGCGATCCACTGATTCACATGGTGCGAAACTCTGCCGATCATGGCATCGAGTCGCCTGAAGCACGGCGCAAAGCCGGCAAGTCACCACAGGGAACGCTCACGCTGGATGCTTTTCATCGCGGCAACAATATCATCATTCAAGTCTGCGATGATGGCAAAGGTCTCGACCAGGCGCGCATCTTGGCCAAAGCCATTGAGAAGAATCTGGTCCTTCCTGCAGAAGCAGAAAGAATGACACCTCAGCAGGCATACCAATTGATTTGGGAGCCAGGTTTCAGCACCGCAGAGAAAATCACCGAGATATCCGGCCGCGGCATGGGCATGGATATCGTGCGCTCAAAGATCGAAGAACTCAATGGCACGGTCGAGGTCGATTCGATTCCGGGCCAGGGAACGACGTTCACGATTAAACTACCGCTGACGTTGGCAATCTTGCCTAGCTTGATGGCCGACATCGATGGTGATGTCTTTGCACTGCCGGTAGAGTCGATCGTTGAAATCGTGAATGTGCC
>JAEZGD010000190.1 GCA_023417165.1 Planctomycetota bacterium | reverse complement strand
CGGACGAGCCCACCGGCGCGCTCGACCGCAGCACGGCCGCGGTGATCGGCAAGCTGCTGCTCGAAATGCAGCAGCAAGAGCAGACGATGCTCGTCGTCGTAACCCACAGTCTAGAACTCGCCGCCATGATGCAGCGCAAGTTTGAGATTGATGCGGGCCGACTGGTATAACAGTGCTGCGGGAAGGTTCCTGTCATGATCAGGAGACGCATGTACCATGATGCCGATACCCGTGCCTGTGCCGCCGAACGTGGCCCATTTAGAACGTCAGTGCGCCGCTCAGCAGCAATTGCTGTTGGCCATGCTGAGCTATCTGCAGCAACTGCCGCACGCACCGCCGCTGCCGCCGGAGCTAGCCAAGGTCTGCGCGGCGGTGGAGCCGGCGCGGCTGGACGCGCTGGTGCGTCAGATCGACGAGCACGTGCGCGCCAATAAGTCGACCGCGTCACGCTTACTACACGATTGTGGTTTTTCATGGGATGAGGCTCACGCCATGGTGCCGATGTGGTCTGCCTGGCGTCCGGAGCGCAAGCGTAGCGTGCTTCAGCAAGGACTGTTGCGCGCGTCCCTGGAGATGCAGTAGGTCGCGGGCAGTGCTCAGTGGACAGTGAGCAGCGATCCGGCGAGAATGCTTCTCTTACGGACCCTTGCCCACTGACCACGCTCCACCGCTCATGTCGTTCTTTCGTTTCGTTCTGGAAAGCTTGTGGTATTTTCGCCGTATTCACCTGGCGGTGGCGCTGGGAGTCGCGGCCGCCACGGCGGTGCTGACCGGCGCGCTGCTGGTCGGTGATTCGGTCCGCGGCAGTTTGCGAGAGCTGACCCTCGATCGCTTGGGGCAGATCGACGAAGTGCTGGTGACCGATCGCTTCTTTCGCGCGGCGCTGGCCGACGAAGTGCGACAAACGGCGGCCTTTCAACAGCATTACAGCGCGGTCGCGCCAGCGGTGCTCTTTCCGAGCGTGACCATCGCCACCATGAACGCCGAGCACCCGCGCAATGCGGCGAATGTGTTGGCGGTGGGGAGCGACGAGCAATTCTGGAAGCTGGGCAGTCCGCACGTGCAGCCCCAGAAGCTGCCGCAAGGTGACGAGATCGTCCTCAACGCGCCGCTGGCCGGAGCCCTCGGGGTGAAGGTCGGTGATGAGGTGCTGTTGCGGTTGCCGCAGGCGAACCAGGTGCCGGCCGATAGCCCGCTGGGCCGCAAAGACGATCGCGTCGAAACAGCGTCGGGCCTCAAGGTGGTCGACATCATTCCGGCCGAGAGCTTGGGCCGCTTTGCCTTGCGACCGAGCCAGTCGCTGCCGCGCAATGCGTATCTGTCGATTGAGACCTTGCAACGCGTGCTGGAACAGCCTGATCGAATCAACGCACTGTTGCTCGCCGGCAATGCGCCGCAGTCGCCACCGAGCGCCGAAGCGAGCGCAGCGTTGGCGGCGGCGATTCGCCCGACGTTGGCCGATTTTGGCGTCGAGCTGCAACGCGTCACGCTGGCGCGCACCGCAGCCGATGCTGCACCGGTCTACGACTATCAACAGATCACGACCGAGCGCATGATCTTCTCGCCAGCCATGAAGCAAGCGATTGAAGACGCGCTGTCGGGCCTGCAATCGCAGCCGGTGCTGACTTACCTGGCCAATACGATTGCAGTCGGCGATCAGAAAGAAGGCGTTCCTTACAGCACCATCGCCGCGGTCGATTCGCTCAATGGCCAAGGTCCGCTCGTTGATGAACAAGGCGAACCCATTCGCCTGGGCGATGACGAAATCGCCTTGAATAACTGGACCGCCGAGGACCTGGGCGCAAAGATCGGCGACACGATTCGCCTGAGCTTCTTTGCGCCGGAAACGACGCACGGCGAAGCGGTGGAAACGAGCGCCACGTTTACGCTGAAAGCGATCGTGCCGTTGACCGAACCCGCGTCGGGCTTCCGTAAGCGCGGGCGTCGCCAAGACCCGCCCACGTTCGACAAAGATCCCACGCCTGCCAACGATTGGCATCTCACGCCGGTCGTGCAAGGCATTACCGATCAGGCGTCGATCGATGATTGGGATCCCCCCTTCCCTTTCGATCAAAAGCGCGTGCGTTCGCAAGACGATACCTATTGGGAAAATCATCCCACGACTCCTAAAGCCTTCATCTCGTATGCGGCCGGGCAAAAGCTGTGGGGAAGTCGCTTTGGCGATACCACGTCGTTTCGCATCTTTGGCGATGCGCCGCAGTTGGAAGAACGTTTGCTCGCGGCGCTGCAGAAGCAGCAAGCGGCGCTCGGCTTCGCGCCGCTGCGCGTGAAGGCGCAAGGGCTGATGGCCTCCAGCGGCACGACGCCGTTTGATGTGTTGTTTTTGTTCTTGAGCTTCTTCATCATCGCGGCGGCCCTGATGTTGGTGTCGGTGCTGTTCAAGCTCGGCGTCGATCAACGCGTGCGGCAGATCGGCACGCTGCTGGCGCTTGGTTGGCGACAAAAGCAAACCGCCCGCGTGCTGCTGCTGGAAGGAATTCTGGTCGCGACGCTTGGCAGCGCGCTGGGCATCTTGATTGGTGTTGGCTATGCATGGTTGATGATTGCGGGACTGCGGACATGGTGGGTCGGCGCGATCACCACGCCGTTCCTCACGCTGTTTATCACGCCGAAAAGCCTGGTATTGGGTTTTCTCAGCGGTCTGATTGTTTCGACACTGACCATCGCTTGGAGCCTGCGACAACTGCGGCGCGTCTCGACGCGCGAACTATTGGCGGGACAAATCTCGCCAACGCTGACGACCAGCAAACGCTCGCGATTGTGGACCGTGGTTTCGCTCGTGCTGTTGTTGGCGGCGCTGGGATTGACGGCGCTGGCGACGACGCTCGGTGGCGAAGCCCAAGCGGGTGCGTTTGTGGGTGGTGGCGCGGCGCTGCTGACCGCGCTGCTGTTGCTCGTTTGGAATCGCTTGCGTGCTCCGGCCAATGTGGGCGTGGCAGCGGCGCAGCGGTTGACGCTGAGTCGCCTGGCGTGGGGCGCTGCACAGCGCAATCCCAGTCGCAGCACGCTCACGATTGGCCTGATGGCGGCGGCCTGCTTCTTGATCGTGGCCATGAGCTCGTTTCGCTTGGACCCGAGCCTGTCGGGCGCTGGCGGCTTTCAGTTGGTGGCGACGACTAGCGAGCCAATCTTTGCCGACCTGAGCACCGCTGCAGGGCGCGACGAACTGCTCGGCGAAAAGGCATCTGAACTCGACGGCGCGACGATTGTCACGCTGCGTTACCGCGCTGGCGATGACGCGAGCTGTAACAACTTGTACCAAGCCTTGCAGCCGCGCATCCTTGGCGCGACGCCGGCCTTCATCCAACGCTATGACGATCCGCAAATCACGCCGTTCAGCTTCGCTGGCAGCGCGGCACAATCGGCCGAAGAAAGGCAGAACCCTTGGCGACTGCTGAGCCAACCAGCGGTGGCGGCGGATGCGCCGATTCCGGTGGTGCTCGATAAGAACACGGCCATGTATAGCTTGCATTTGTATGGCGGCATCGGTGAGGAATTTACGATCAACTACGACGATGGCACGAAGCTGGTCTTTCGCGTGGTCGGTTTGCTCTCGAACAGCATCCTGCAAGGGAGCCTGATTGTTGGTGAGCAAGATTTCGAGAAACGGTTTCCGGAAACGAGCGGCTATCGCTACCTGCTGATCAGCGCGCCTGAAGATCGCCTGGCGAAGGTCTCGAGTGTGCTGAGCGATCGCTGGAGCGAGCAAGGCTTTGATCCGCAATCGACGCGCGAACTGCTGACGGAACTCCTGCGTGTGCAAAACACGTATCTCAGTACGTTCCAAAGCTTGGGCGCGCTGGGCTTGCTATTGGGAACCTTTGGCCTGGCGACGGTGCAACTACGCAGCGTGCTGGAACGACGCGGCGAACTGGCCCTGCTGCGCGCCGCAGGTTTCGCCAAGTCGCGCATCGCGCAGTTAGTGATGACCGAATCGGTCGTGCTGTTGATCGGCGGACTGGCGACCGGCATCGTGGCGGCGCTAATGGCCGTCTTGCCGCACATGATCTTTGGTGGAGCATCGGTGCAATGGAGCGAACTCGCGCTGATGCTCGGCGTCGTCCTCATCGCGGGTTTGCTCACCAGCTTGATTGCCGTTCGCGTGACTTTGAAAGCTGACATTATCTCTGCACTCCGTGGTGAGTGATTGGCCATTTGTCATTTGTTACTTGTCACTCATCGCTGCTCACTACCCACTCCTCACTGCCCACCGCTATGCAACTTGAACTCGACTATCTGCCGCGTCTGCCGCAGCGGCGCGACTTTCGCATTGGTTGTATTGGCAGCGGCTTCATCATGGCCGATTGCCATCTGGTCGCTTACAAAGCGGCGGGATTCAATCCGGTGGCCATCGCTTCGCGTACGCCAGCGCATGCGGCGCAGGTGGCCGAGCGGCATGGGTTGAAGGTCTACGAGACGTATCAACAACTGCTGGCCGACAAGTCGATCGAAGTCGTCGATATTGCGGTGCCGCCGGATACGCAACTGGAAGTGATGCGCGAGATCGTCCAGCACCAACACATCCGCGGCGTGCTCGCCCAAAAGCCGCTCGGCGTTGACTACGCCCAGGCGGTCGAGATGGTCCGGCTCTGCCAAGAGGCGGGCATCGTGCTGGCGGTCAATCAGAACATGCGCTACGACCAGTCGGTGCGCGCCTGCAAAGACTTGCTGCAGCGTCAGGTGCTGGGCGAGCCAGTGTTGGCGACGATCGATATGCGCGCGATTCCCCACTGGATGCCCTGGCAGCAGCGGCAAGGTTGGGTCACGTTGCGAATCATGTCGATCCATCACTTGGACACCTTTCGCTATTGGTTTGGCGACCCGGTGCGCGTCTTTGCGAGCGTGCGGCCCGACCCGCGCACCGCCCAAAAATTCGTTCATTCCGATGGTATCTGTCTGTACATCTTGGAATATGAAAATGGCCTGCGCGCCAGCGCCTGGGACGACGTCTGGGCGGGGCCGGCACTGGAGGGAGCCGAGTCCGACACCTACATCCGCTGGCGCGTCGAAGGCATGGAAGGGATGGCGCGCGGCACCATTGGTTGGCCGAGCTATCCTGCCCCCATTGCCAGTACGCTCGATTACACGACGATTCACCAGCCAGGCGGTTGGATTTCGCCTCGCTGGAAAGAGGTGTGGTTTCCCGACGCCTTCGCCGGAACGATGGCGCAGCTTTTGTGTGCTTTGGAAGAAGGGACGGAGCCCGAGCTCGGCGGCACCGATAATCTCCAGACCATGGCGCTGGTCGACGCCTGCTATCTTTCGGCGGCCCAGCATCGCGCCGTCACGATTCAGGAAATTACCGGACGCCGGTAGGATTGGTAGATTACAAAGTCTTGATAGTTTATGATGCCGGAATTGGGACATCGGGCGCTGTCTGCCTTTCCTATGC
>JAEZGD010000145.1 GCA_023417165.1 Planctomycetota bacterium | reverse complement strand
GGAAAGGTCTCGACGATGCGCGCTACCCATTGATGGCCGTGCGCCTGTTCGAGTCGCACGCGACCATCGACCACGGCGGCTGTAACTCCGAGTTGCGCTTGAATATCACGCACCAGCTCGGCGGGATTGTCGGTTTCGATCGTGAGCGAATCGCCTCCCACGGTCGCCCGCAGTGCGTCAGGGCGATCGAGGGCTACCAATTGGCCGCGATGTAAAATGGCGATGCGGTCAGCCTTGTCGGCTTCTTCCAACAGGTGCGTGGTCAGCACGATCGTGACACCTGCTTCTTCGCGAACTCGCGTCAAATACGCCCACAGATCCGCCCGCGCACCCGGATCGAGTCCAGTGCTCGGCTCATCCAACAGCAGCAATTCCGGGCGATGAATCATGCCTTTGGCCAGTTCGACGCGGCGTTTGAGTCCGCCGGACAGGGTTTCAACCAAGTCGCCAGCGCGATCGGTGAGCCCCAACTGGGCGAGCATTTCGTCCTGCCGCGCGCGATAGTCGCGCCCGCCGAGCCCGTACAGCGCCGCTTGGAAGCGAACGTTCTCGGCGACGGTCAACTTCTTATCCAGGCTGGGCGCTTGAAAGACCACGCCCATTCGCATGCGCACGTCGTCGACGCTGTGCCGCAAGTCGCGACCCAAGACGTGCACGCTTCCCTCTTGGATGGGCAGCAGTGTGCTCAGCAAGCGAAAGAGCGTCGTTTTGCCGCCGCCATTGGGACCCAGAAAGACAAAGATCTCGCCGGGCTCGATCGCCAGCGAAAGCCGGTCGAGGGCGGTCCGCTGTCCATAGCGATGGGTTAAGTCGGTCAGTTGGACAGCGGGCGTCATGGGAACCGTAGGAAGGAGCCTCGCTCCGACCTTTGTGGAGGATCAACTCCTCCGAGGGAAAGCGAATCGTGGGACGGGGCGATGTTTCGCCCCAATTAATGCGAGTGCGGCTTCTCGCCTTGGTGGTCTGCGTGTTCTTCGCGCTGCAGGTCTTGCTCGGTAAACGGCAAGGGCGGGCCATGATGTTCTTCGGTATGCGTGACCGAACGCGGCCCTTCGGCAGGCGCGGCATAGATCAGCCGATCGACCGAATAGTGCCGCGTGCGGAAGCCAATATCCGGGACCAGCATCAACACCAGAAAGACGCTCATGATGCTGGCGGGAATCGTCAGCACGTACTTCCAGTTCGCTTCCCAGATCAAGTGCATAAAGAAGGCGATCACCAACAGCGCCTTGGCACAGGAGACCGCCATCATGATCGCCCAGCCGACCGACGGCGTATTCATGAGCGAACTATTCGCGACCACGAACGAAATCACCGTCAGCACGCATAACGCGAGGAATACCATCAGGTACTTGCCGACGCCGCCGTGCCCGTGGTCGTGCTGGTGCCCGGCAGCATGAGCGGCATGTGAATGATCAACCATCGCGAAGTCCTCTCAAAAGACGGGAGTTGGCCCGTCGCTCTGCATGTTCGCTCAACTCAAGCCAGGAACCACTAAAACAAATACAGCAGCGGGAACAAGAAGATCCACACCAGATCGACAAAGTGCCAATACAGGCCGGTGTTCTCCAGGAAGCCCGCTCGCTTGGCGTTCAAACGCATCGGCAAGGCCAAAGCGAAGACAAACAGGCCCACCACCACGTGAATCGCGTGGAAGCCCGTGAGCAAGAAGTAGGTGCTGGCCCACATGTTGCCGCTGGGAATCCGCATCGGCAATCGCAACCACGGCTCGACCGCGTTGAGGCCTACGTGGTGTCCGTGACCGTCATCGCCATGCGGCGCATGATACTCGCCCCCTGGTAGCAGCTTGGGGATGATGTCGTGCCGTCCTTGCAAGGTGGCTTTGCGAGCATCGGCCTGCTGCAACTGGTCGTCGATCGTCACGAGGCGCGTTTGCAACTCGGTGATCTTGTCGGTGTAGGTTTGCAACTGAGCGGTCAACTCCGCCACGTCCTTGGTGCGCGCTTCGATCTCTTGATCGATGGCGGTGGTGTCGGAGCCTTCCTCGACATCGGACTTCTTTTGATTGGCGGCATCCAAGGCCTGCTGCGCTTTTTGCAGGTTCTCTTCGATCGGCGCTTTGCCTTCCATCTGCTGTGTCATCAGCTTTTCGGTCTCGGGACGCTCTTGTTGAAGCGCCATGACCGAGTTGGTGACGGTTTGCAATTCAGCAGCGACGTCGGCCTGCTCTTGCTTCAGGTAGTCATCGATCTGCGGAGTCAGGCTAGTGCGATAGATGTTGGCGGCCAGCACTTCGAGTGCCCCGGTCTTGTGCAGTTCTTCCGTGGCAGGGTCGGCGGCGGCGCGTTCGCCAAATGGCGATCGTGCAGCGGTTCGTTCGGCCCACTGCGCTGTGTTGACTAGCAGGTCGTCGGCGATCTTGAAGCGGCGCTGCCGTTCTTCTTGCGTGGCGGTCAGACGTTCGAGGTCCTGCTGTGCCTGGCGGATCTTGGGACCGATATCGGCCCGCTCTTTTCGCAGGTTGGCGACGGTCTTGTCGATTTCGGCGCGTTCTTTCGCCAGGCTGGCCAGGGT
>JAEZGD010000135.1 GCA_023417165.1 Planctomycetota bacterium | reverse complement strand
ACTAGCCCGACGCGCCAGCGAGGGATGAGGTATGTCGGAAGCAATGGACGCCAAAAGTACTTATCGGGATGAAACCCTGAGAGGAACCCACGGCGACTGTCGGGCTCAAGCGTAGCTCTTCCCTCGCTGGCGCGTCGGGCTAGTGAAGAAGGCTACGCTTCTTCGATGAGGCCGAGCACCTGGCCGAGGTGAAGTTCGTCGTCTTCGCCGACGAGTTGTTCGACCAAGACGCCAGTAGCGGGCGCGGGCAGATCGATGATGACTTCGCCTGCCGAGACTTCCAGCAGGCGATCGCCTTCATAGACGCGCGTGCCGACTTCCGACAACCACGCGCTGGCGGTGATCGTGACGCCCGCGAGGCCCAGCTCTGGCAAGATCAACGCGTGGCGACGCTCGGGCATTAAAACATCTCGGCCATTTCGCGAGCGTGGTAGCTGCTGCGGACGAAAGGCCCGCTGGCGACCTGCTTGAAGCCCAACGCTTTGGCGGCGCGGCCATATTCGGCGAAGACGTCCGGATGGATGTATTCTTTGACCGGCAAGTAACCGGGGCCAGGCTGCAAGTACTGGCCAAGCGTCAGCAAGTCGACCCCGTGGTCGAGCAGGTCCGAAAGCACGTCAAACACTTCGTCGCGCGTCTCGCCCAAACCGAGCATCAGGCCGCTCTTGGTTTTGATGCTGGGATTAACGTCTTTCACGTGCTTCAAAAAGTCGAGCGTCCAAGCGTAGTCGCTCTTCGGACCGCGCACCTGGCGATACAGTCGCGGCACGGTTTCGGTATTGTGGTTGAAGACTTCGGGCGCGGCTTCGATCACGCGATCCAGGGCGTGCTTTTGCTGGACGAAGTCAGGCGTCAGCACTTCGACCGTCGCGCCGGTCTTCTCGCGCACCGCCAAGATGCAGCGGTAGTAGTGTTCTGCGCCGCCGTCGGGCAGGTCGTCGCGCGTCACCGAAGTAATGACCACATGCTTCAGACCCAAGCGATGCGCCGCTTCGGCCAAGCGCTCGGGCTCGTCGTCTTCGACCTGATCGGGACGGCCGCGATGCACGGCGCAAAAGCCGCAGGGCCGCGTGCAGACGTTGCCCAGGATCATGAAGGTCGCCGTCTTCTGCGAATAGCACTCCATGCGGTTGGGGCACTTGGCGTTGTCGCAGACCGTTTCCAACCGCAGTTCTTCCAGCAAGCTGGCAGTGAAGTGGTTGGCGTTTCCCTTCGGCACTTCGCGCTTCAGCCAGCGCGGCAAACGCAGCGGCGAATCGGCCGTAGGAGGCGAAACAACGGGCAGTTCACTGACGACAGGCAACTCGTTCACGCGATGCTCGCGGCGGGGCCGTTGGAAGGGGAAGGCCGTGGTAAGAGCGAATGTCCGCTGACCATCACGGGGCGCGGGCAATCGAAAGCACTGGCGAGTTGGGCAACCAGCGCCGCTCGCACACTGCTCATTGTAACCGGCTCGTGCCGCTCGGCCAGGAGGCTGGAAAGCGTGGTCTTTTCCCCTCGCCCGGCGGTTTGGGGCGAAATTGCGTCAATTTGGCCGAACAGTTGCATCGACGGGTTCACATTCAGCCACGCGCCATGCATGGTCACGCCGTTGCGAACCGCCACGCCCAGGCAGCCCAGCAGTCCGGTGCGGCCGTGCAATCCCGGTCTTCCGGCGGGGGTCGTCACACGTACGCCCAGGCTTTCGAACGTGCCGAGCAGCCCTTGCCGCAGTCGCTGCATGTATTCCCCCACCAGCCAGCGGCGCTGATCCAGCGGCACAATGGGATAGACCGCCAATTGGCCTGGCAAGTGCAGCAAGCAACCACCGCCACGGCTGACCCAACGGACGTCGAGCTGGTGAGCTCGCAATTGCGTCGGCGTCAAACGGACATGAGCGCGCGAGCCGCTGCGGCCCACCGTGATCAGCCCCGGATGCTCGCATAGCAGCACGACGATGCGGCCGTCGGTCCGTTCGCCCGCTTCAAAGACCAGCCGCGTTTGCAGCGCCAGCGCCGCATCGAAGTCAACGGTCCCCAGGAAGTGAAAGGTGACGGAGTTCATGGGGCGGGATCGTAGCGAGAAACCGCATTTGTGGCTAGATTGTTTGTAAGGCTGACCACGGCTCACCGACCCTTTCCCGACTAGTTTGCGACGATGGCTAAAAAGAACGCCCCGGCGGAAAAGAAGCCCGTCGACAACAACAAGACGATCAGCGAGAACCGCAAAGCGCGGCACGAGTACGAAATCCTCGACACGCTGGAGTGCGGACTGATCCTGCAAGGCAGCGAGGTCAAAAGCCTGCGCTCCGGCAAGGTGTCGCTCGAAGAAGCCTATGGCCGCGTGAAGGACGACGGCGTCTGGCTCGTCGGCTGCGAAATTCCCGAGTACACGCAAGCCACCATCTGGAACCACGCTCCCAAACGCCCGCGCAAGCTGTTGGTTCACAAGCGCGAGCTATTGAAGTTCGCCAACCGCGCGAAGGAAAAAGGCCTGACGCTGGTGCCGCTGAAGCTCTATTTCACCGAGCGCGGTTTCGCCAAGGTGTTGCTTGGCCTAGGTAAAGGCAAGAAGCTGCACGACAAGCGCGACACGATGAAGAAGGCCGACATGAAGCGCGACATCGATCGCGCGATGCGCCGGAAATAACACGAAGGCGTGCTTCGTTCCTGTGCTGCCGACGAGCCTTAACCATCGTTGACTTTACTGCGCACTGCTCGTGATCTTCAGCTTCGCCACGTAGATGCTCGTTTTGCCTTCGTGGCTGCTGTAGTAGCTCATCCACAGCAGGCCATCGTGCCAAACCAAACCAGGATAGCTGGTGTCGCCGCCGGAAGGCAGTTTGGCGAGTTCGACGATCTTGTGGTTTTCGGTATCGAGCCAACAAACGCTGGTGTGCTGCGTTGGCTTATAAATTCGCCCGGCGGCGACCCAGTGGCCGCTTTCATGCTGAATCATTTCAGGACCGCCGAAGTGCTGGTCCAGTTCTTTCCAAGTCCACTCGCGATAGGGCGGTTTGGCGCGACCAAGCTGCGCGATGCCGGGCTTCTCGCAACGCAAGAGGCACAACGCTTCGCCATCTTTCTTCCAACCGAGCACCGCCTCGTTAGGATGTTCGTTCTTCACGCCTAGGTCTTCGACCAGCGTGGTGAACTTCAGACCGTCTTTGCTTTCGTACAAACGCAGGCTGGCGCCGCCGTGCGTTTGATAAGCCATGTTATAGGCCTTGTCGTCGTGCCACGAGGTGCGCCACAGCCAGAAGTTCTTGTCGCCGATGTCGTGCGGTCCGTCCCACGTTTCGCCATTGTCAGAA
>JAEZGD010000134.1 GCA_023417165.1 Planctomycetota bacterium | reverse complement strand
CGGCCGGATCGAGCGTGTGCATGACAATGACGTCGTGACGCCGATGATGAAAGTGCTTCAGCCCCGCCAGCATCGCATTGACGTTGTCGAACAGATCGCTGAGGATCAGCACGACGCCGCGCTTGGTGAAACGCTCGGCCAGTTCGTGAAAGATCGGCCCGGAGCTCGTCTTTTTCCCATGTTCGGCGTTCTCCATCACGCTCAGCAGTTGCTGCAAATGAGCCGGGCTGCTGCTGGGTTTGACGAACGAGCGAATCTGATTGTCGAACGTCACCAGCCCCACGGCATCTTGTTGCATCAGCACTAGCCATGCCAGCGAGGCGGCGACGCACTGCGCATACGCGAGCTTGCTCATGGCGGCGTCAGGGCCCTGGTACTGCATGCTTTCGCTGGTATCGAGCACGATGTAGAGGATGAGATTCGTCTCGTCCTCGTACTGCTTCAGATAGAAGCGATCGGTGCGGCCAAAGACCTTCCAATCGACGAACCGCAAGTCATCGCCAGGCGCATACTCGCGGTGCTCGGCGAACTCGATCGAGAAGCCGTGATAGGGACTGCGGTGCAGGCCCGACACATAGCCTTCGACGATGTGCCGAGCGCGAAGCTGAAGCCCTTGCAGCTTAGCCAGCGTCCGCGGATCTAAAGACTTGGACTGGGCCACGCTCGGACTCTTCAGAAATAGTAGGAACCAAAGCCACCAGGCGGCGGACGATTTCGTCCGGCGTGATCCCTTCGGCGTCGGCGTTGAAATTGGTTTTGATGCGGTGCCGCAGCACCGGAGCGGCGACGGCGCAGATATCTTCGTGGCTGACGTAGTAACGCCCGCGCAACACCGCGCGGGCCTTGGCCGCCAGCACCAGGTATTGGCTGGCGCGCGGTCCCGCGCCCCACATGACATAGTCGTTGATAAATGCCGGCGCGCCGGGCTGGCCCTTGCGCGTCAGTCGCGCCAGTTGCAGCGCATAACGCGCGGTATGATCGGCGATGGGGACGCGCCGCACGATGTGCGCCAGTCGTGCGATCTGATCGGCCGACAACGTGGGCGTGATTTTAAACTCCAAATCGGCAGTGGTGCGTTTGACGATTTCGAACTCTTCATCCTCGCTGGGATAATCGACCCACACCTGGAACATAAAGCGATCGAGCTGCGCCTCTGGCAGCGGATAGGTTCCTTCCTGCTCGATCGGGTTCTGTGTGGCGAGCACAAAGAACGGTTGCGGCAGCGCGTGCCGTCGACCGCCGACCGTCACTTGCTGTTCCTGCATCGCTTCCAGCAGTGCGGCTTGTGTCTTGGGCGGCGTGCGATTGATTTCGTCAGCCAGGACGATGTTGGCGAAGATCGGTCCCTTCAAGAACCGAAACTCCCGCGCGCCGGTCGACTTGTCTTCCTGGATGACTTCCGTTCCGGTGATGTCCGAAGGCATCAAGTCGGGTGTGAATTGCACGCGGTTGAATTCCAGCGACAGCGCACTGGCCACGGTGCGGATCATCAGCGTCTTGGCCAAGCCCGGCACGCCGACCAGCAAACAATGCCCGCGCGCAAACAAGGCGATCAGCAATTCTTCGATCACCTGCTGCTGGCCGACAATGACTTTGGCCAACTCGGCAGAGATATGTTGATGCGCTTCGTGCAATTCGTGCACCAGGCGCAGATCATCGTCGGCAATGGTCATGGTTTGCTCGGTGGAGGGTTCTCAAAAGCTTGCAACTGCGTCGCCCCGGCAATGAGTAGTCTACTTCCGGCCGGCACCAGGTTCCCGCCGCGGGCTTTTCGTTCCGAGAGGTTGATTGTGCTGACTTGCACCGGTTCGTAACCGCGCTCGCTGGCAGTCGTTTGTTGCTCGAAGACCAAGATTTGTTTACGCGTGGGCCAATAGATATGTTTGCCGGCCAGCACGCCGCGGCCAAAACCGCTCGGCGTCGGCAATCCGTGACCGTAAGCGTCTTTCTGCGGCGGCGGAAACTGTCCCGCGGGCTGTCCACTAAAAACATCGAACCAATATAAATAGTCGCCGCTCGCGATGAGTCGATTCTGGCCCACGCCGACCAAATGAACCGCGTCGGACGCCAGTTCCGGTGGCGTGCACCACACAAGTTGTCCGGTGGCGGCATCGAGTCCGAAGATGTTTTGGCAATCGCTCGGAGCGGCGACGACCATGCCTTGATAATACAAACACGGCGTCAAATCGCGAAAGAAATGGCGATCACGTCGATCGGGATCTTGGTTCGGAAAGACGCCGCGTGGGTACTGCGTGGCCCACTGGATCGCGCCATTCGTGGTCGAGAGCTTGGCCACCGCGCCGAGGTTCGTGTTGTAATACAGCGCGCCATTAACCAAGGTCAGCAAGCCGTGCGAAAGTTCGTCGCGCGAGCCATGCCCTGGCGTGCTGGCCGTGCAGATCCAGCGCCGCCAGCGCAATTCGCCTGTAGCCAGGTCATAGCAAGCGACATGCGATTGTGCGTTCACCTGATCGTGCTTACGCAAGGCGACATACAAGCCCACACCATCGGTGACTGGCGAGCCTTCGAAGTTCCATTCGGGGCCTTCGGTACGTAGCGGAAAGCCGCGCAGCATCCGTCCCTGGGCGGCCAGGTCCAGGCCAACGATGACGCCCTGCTTTTCGGCGCTGGCGGGGTTGGGCTCGGCCGAGATCGTCAGCCGCGAGCCCATCCTGGCGAAGAGCTTGTCGTTATGGACCGTGGCAGTAAATCTCGCCACGCCAGCGAAGGTGCGATGCCGCGGATGCGGCTCATTACTGGGATACTCACTCTCTTCGCCGCCCGCCATGTCGGCCACAAACCGATAGATTGCGCCATCACCGCCGCTACTCGCCCAGGCGGGCTGGCCGTCTTTCAGTCGCAGCGCGCGGATCTGCGTATGCTCTGGCACGATGACTAGATGCTTCCAAATGATCGGATGCATTGAGAACAATGCCGCGTGATCTTCTGCCACACGTAAGCGTCCCTGGCCGATCGCTTCTCGGTCCGACGTCACTGCCGATAGCTCAGTGCTCCACGCTTCCG
>JAEZGD010000074.1 GCA_023417165.1 Planctomycetota bacterium | reverse complement strand
GGTCCCGCGACCGCTTCGCAAACCGCCTGGGCTCTGTTGGGCTTGCTGGCTGCTGACGAAGCGCAGCATCCGGCGGTGCAACGTGGCATACAATGGCTGCTGCGGACACAGATGCCCGATGGCAGTTGGGATGAACCTTACTTCACGGGCACTGGCTTCCCACGCGTGTTCTATTTGCGATATCACTACTATCGGATCTACTTCCCACTGCTGGCGCTCGGTACGGCTCGGGTGGCGCTTGGCGGTGCGAAAGATAAATCCGTGCGAGCCTTAAATGATCAAAGTACTAGCCAGAACAATTCGTTAGTAACGATGTAAGGTGCCGGCGATCTATTCGATCGGCCAGCTGCGAAACTTGTCCACTGGACTACGGATGTTGCCTTCATGAGCGTACCTGTCGCCCAAGCCTGGACCGTCGCCACGTATGTGTTGTCGCAAAAGCTGCGACGACGGCGGCGGTATCCGCTGGTGCTGATGCTGGAACCGCTTTTTCGCTGTAATTTAGAGTGCGCAGGCTGCGGCAAGATTCAGTTTCCCGCCGAGATTTTGCGCAAGAATCTGTCGCCGGAGCAATGCTTCGCCGCGGTCGACGAATGCGGCGCGCCGGTCGTTTCGATCCCTGGTGGAGAACCGCTGCTGCATCCGCAAATTGACCAGATTGTGGCCGGTTTAGTGCAGCGGAAAAAGTTTGTTTACCTGTGCACGAACGCCATCAAGCTAGAAGCGGCGTTAGATAAGTTTACGCCCTCGAAGTATCTGGCGTTCTCGGTGCACTTGGATGGACCGCGTGAGGCGCACGATCACGCGGTCTGCCGCACGGGTGTATACGACATCGCGATCAAGGCGATTCGTGCGGCGCGCGAGCGCGGCTTTCGCGTGACGACCAACTCGACGTTCTTTCTGGGAACCGACGCTCCCACGATGCGGCGCTTCTTTGACGAGATGATGGCGCTCGGTGTGGAAGGCATGATGATCTCGCCGGGCTACAGCTATGAGAAGGCACCCGATCAGGATCACTTCTTGCGACGCGAAGAAACGCAGTCGTTGTTTCGCCACTTGCTCGAACGCGGCAGTCGCGCCTGGCAGTTCAATCAAACACCCCTGTTTCTCGATTTTCTGCAAGGCAAGTTCGATCTGGAATGCACGCCTTGGGGAAGCCCGACTTACAACGTGTTTGGCTGGCAAAAGCCCTGCTATCTGCTCGGCGAAGGCTATGCCCAGACGTTTGATGAGTTGATGAACTCCACCGCCTGGGAGAATTACGGCCGGGCGAGCGGCAACGCCAAGTGCCGCGACTGCATGGTGCATTGCGGCTATGAGCCGAGTGCCGTCGAAGCGACGTTTGGTTCGCTGCGTGGCTTTTTGCGGACGGTGCGCCTGGTGCTGCTCGGCTCGCCCCCTGGGCCGGCGCAAGAGCCCGCCCTGCCCTCTAGCACGCCAAAGCAAGTCAAATTGCCGGTCCTGCAATAGCTGACTGGCTCTCTTTCGGCATTCGACACTTGGCATTCGTCATTGGCGCCCCTCGGGGTGCTACAATGATCGCATGCTTCAGTACCTTCTTACCCAGTGGATTCGCCAGCAGGCACAGCAAAAGCTGATGGAAGCGGTCGCCGCGGCGGCCAGCGGCCAGCAGGCTGAGCACGATGCCGACGAGAGCGATACGCCGCCGACGCCTGTGCAGGTGGCGATCTTGTTCGCGCTGAATATCGAGGCGGCGGGCGTGCTCGATATGGCGCTCGACTTGTATACGACGCGGAACGCCACCTTTGTCGAACATGTCGGCCCCTGGCAACAGCGGCAAGTCTGCGTGGCTGAAATCGGCGCAGGGGCGAATGCGGCTGCGCAGGCGGCGTCGGATGTGATCGCCCTGCATCGCCCAGCGTGGGTGATCTCGGCCGGTTTTGCCGGCGGGCTAGTCAATGAGTTGCCGCGCGGGCATTTGCTGATGGCCGATCCGGTGTGCGATCTGGCGGGGCGCGAGCTTTCGGTCGGCTTCAAGATCGATCCTGTAGTATTAGCGCAGTCGCCGAAACTACACGTTGGCCGATTGGTGACGGTCGATCAAGTCATACGCACTGAGCGCGAGAAACGCGCGCTGGCGGCGCAAACGGGCGCGGTGGCTTGCGACATGGAGACAGCGGCCATAGCGGAAGTCTGTCGCGCGCAGAAAACACGTTTTCTATCGGTGCGCGTGATTAGCGATGCGGTGACCGACGAACTGCCGCGCGAGATCGAACGTCTCATGCAATCGAAGACGCTTGCCAAGCAACTCGGTGCGGCGGCGGGCGCGATCATGAAACGCCCCAGCGCGGTCAAGGATTTATGGCAGTTGCGTGAGGATGCCATTCGTTACTCCGATCGATTGGCGAAATTCTTGTCAGGCGTGGTTGGGCAGTTGCCTTAAGCCCTAGCGCGGGCCCCAACTCCAAGTCGGGTGCAGCACGACCACCGATTCGCCTGGCGACGCGTGCTGCAGCAAGTAGTCGATGCCTGTCGCGGTATCCTGTGTGAAGCTCGCCGAGGTCCATTTCCAGTTCCGCGCGGCGGCCTTCAGTTCCGCCATGCTGCGATAACGCATCAATCGCCCCGTCGGCGAGACAATGCTCAGCCGCGCGCCTGGCAAGCGGCGGTCGCACAGCGCGGCCAACCCGCCGCTGCACTCTTCGGAGATTTCGAGCACGACATGCGAGCCGACTCCCGCGATCGAATCGAGTTCCGCCAGTAACTGTCGCAGTTGGGCGAGTGAATGGTATTCGACTTGCCGCACGCGGCTATCCGCAGGGACGGCTTGAGCAGCGGCAGGCAAAAAAGTGGTGCATTGGATCATGGCGGGGGTCCTTGGCCAAACTTGTTGGGCATACGCCTCACAGCGAAGCGCTCGTCAAGGATCGTACGACCAGGGCTTAAAACCCGCGTGAAAGCTACTTAAGTTCCGCTTCATCCAACCGGCAATGCGCCAACATGAAGAGAACTTCATCTTGGCTTTAGGCTGGCTTTAGCTGTAAATGGCTACAATTAGGTGATGAGCAGCCGCATCCTGGTAATCGAAGATGAAGCGCGCATCGCCGACTTTTTGACGCGTGGACTGCGCGAAGAAGGCTATAGCGTGCAGCATGCGGCCGATGGACGCGCGGGTTGGCTCGCGCTGCAACAAGGGCCTTGGGATTTGGTGCTGCTTGATTGGTGGTTGCCGATTGAAGATGGCGTGCAAGTGCTGCGGCGCTTTCGTGAGATCAATCGCGCGACGCCGGTGTTGTTTCTGACGGCGCGTGATGGCGTCAGCGATCGCATCACCGGCCTGGATGCTGGCGCAGACGACTATCTGTGCAAGCCGTTCTCGTTCGAAGAGCTGCTCGCTCGCATGCGGGCGCTATTGCGGCGCGGCAGTCTGGGCGGCGGCGTGGTTCTGGAGTTTCGCGACCTGCGCGTCGACTTGGAAGCGCAACGCGCCACCCGCGCGGGTAGGCCCCTCGATCTGACCGCCAAAGAGTTCCTGCTCTTGGTGTATTTCGCGCGCAACCCGCGCCGCGTGCTCTCACGCACTAGGATTTATGATGCGGTGTGGGATGACCAATACGATGGGTTATCGAACACCTTGGAAGTGCACATCAAAGAACTGCGGCGCAAGCTCGAAGCCCACGGCCCACGTTTGATTCAAACGCGGCGCGGCCGCGGCTATGTGCTTGACGACTCCGAATCTGAGACAGATGCCGGCTGATTTATGACGTTGAGCAACCGAGTCTCGCTCTTCTTTCTGGCGGCCCTGGCGGTCGTGTTGATCGGCTATTCGGCCCTCTTGTATGGGTTTGCGCGGCTGTATCTGTATCGCCAGTTTGACGATCAACTGCAAAGCGCCTTTACCACGCTGGTCGCCGCGATCGAAGTTGAACCAGACGATGTGAAATGGGAGCCCACCGACCACACCACGACGTTGCCAGAGCGCGCGCTGGACTTGGAGTGGATCGTGTTCGCGGAACAGGGACAGATTCTCGATGGTTCGGAAGGCGCCGCCAAGAATCTGCTGTGGACCGAACTGCTGGCGGCCAGCGACTCACAATCCCCCGTCAGCGCAGGCGAATGGCGTTATTTGCGCGTCGTCTTGCCTGCGCCCGAGCCGAAGCCGATCGCCGAACGCATGCCAATCGAGCATGAGTTCGTCGGTGTGATCGCCGCGCGCTCGACGCATGGCTTGCACCAGCAATTGCGATGGTTGCTCGCGCTCGTAACGGTCCTTCCGGGCATGGTGTGGGTAATTGCGGCAGTTGCTGGGCGAGCGTATTGCCGCCGCGCGCTCGCGCCAGTGCGGCTCATGGCGCAGTCCGCCCAGGCGATGACGGTCGAGGGAAGCGAACAGCGTTTGCCAGTTTCGAGCCAGCGCGATGAACTGGCCGAGCTCAGCACCACCATGAATCGGCTGCTCGATCATTGGCAAGCGGCGATGCAGCGGCAAAAACGCTTCACCGGCGATGCGGCCCATCAACTGCGCACGCCGCTAACGGTATTGCAAGGACAGATCGATGTCGCTTTGCGCCGCCCGCGCACGGAAGCCGAATATCGCGAAACGTTGTTGCTGCTTGGCACGCAAACCACGGAGCTGCGTGAACTGGTCGAAGCGCTGTTGTTCCTCGCCCGCGCTGGCGATGGCAGTGTCACGTCGCTCTGGGAAACGCTGGACGTCGCGGAGTTCTGGAGCGAGTATCCACGGCGCTGGAAGCAGCATCCTCGCTGGGCCGACTTGTCGTTTACGAGCGACAACGCTGGACAGATCCAAGGCTCGCGCACGCTGCTGATGCAGTTGCTCGACAATCTCATCAGCAACGCGTTGAAATACAGCCCTGCGGGCACGCCAGTGATCGTCGGCACGTCGGTCCGGCATCACGAAGTTGTGTGGACCGTGCAAGATAACGGCATTGGGATATCGCCAGCCGAGCAAACGCAAGTCTTTGAACCGTTCTTCCGCTCGGCGATGGCCCGGCAGACCGGCGCGCCTGGCACGGGCCTTGGCTTGGCGTTGGCGCAGCGAATTGCCGCAACGCACGGCGGCACCATTGAATTGACAAGTCAGCCTGGTCAAGGAACGCGGTTTACCGTCACGCTGCCGCTTGCCAAGCCAGCACGTCTTCCCGCCCAGGCGATCGAGCCGGGGCATCCTGCGGCGGCAGGCAACATGATAGATTGAAAGCATGCCAGAACTTCCCGAAGTCGAAACGATGCGCCGCGGCATTCTGGGGATCGTCGGTAGCCGCATTATCGAGATCGCTTGGCCCCCCTGCTCTGCCAAGCCAATCGCCATTTTTCCCGACAAGCGGCGTTTTCGTGCACGCGTGCTAAAGCAGCCAGTCACCGCGGTTGACCGTGTCGGCAAGCGTGTGGTCGTGCGACTTGCTTCGCAAGATGCGATCATTTTCGAGCCGCGCATGACGGGGCTGGTGCTCGTCGCCGACGCTCCTTCCACGGCCCATTTGCGATTCCGCATGGATTTAGAAACCGGACCGATTCCCAGCGTTTGGTACTGGGATCGCCGCGGGCTCGGCAACGTGCGGCTGCTTTCGCCAGAGGAGCAGGAAACACAGTTGGGCAGCGGCAAGCTCGGCCCCGACGCGCTGGCCACCACGCCAGAGATTCTGCACGAAGCGTATCGCCACAGCCGCCGTGCTGTAAAAGTCGCACTCCTCGATCAACAGCGCGTCGCTGGAATTGGCAACTTGTATGCTTCCGAGATCCTGCACCTGGCGGGCGTGCATCCTGGCAAGCGCTGCGACTTACTGAAGCTCGCCCACTGGGAACGCATCCACGCGGCGCTGCTCGAGGTGCTTAACACCGCGATACGCTACGAAGGCTCGACGCTTTCCGACGGCACCTATCGCAACGCGCTCAATCAATCGGGCGGCTATCAGAACGAGCATCGCGTCTACGATCGCGCCGGCGAGCTCTGCCGCGGCTGCGGCCAAGAGTCCATCGTGCGCATCGTCCAAGCACAGCGCTCGACGTTCTATTGTCCGAAGTGCCAGAAGAAATAATTGCCAAGATCCAAGATCCAATTGCCAAGGAAATCCGAATCTCGAAAAACGAAATCCGAAACAAATTCCAAGCTCAAATGATCAAAGGCTCGAAACGGAGACAGTTCCGTTCCGAGCCTTTGTTCATTGGTGATTCGTGCTTCTTTCTTGGCCCTTGGATCTTGGCACTTACTTTCTTCTACCGCAGTTTCGCCCGCAGCGCCGGAATAATCGCGGTGGGCACAAAGCGGCCGAGCATTTCGTCATCGGCGAGCGGCGCGATTTGCTTGATGAGCGAACTGGAGACGTGCGAGAACGATTCGTCAGCCATCAGGAACACGGTTTCCAGACCGGGATCGAGCTTGCGATTGGCCATCATCATCGTGAACTCGCCGGCGATGTCCGTCAGCGGGCGGATGCCGCGCACCATCACGCGGGCGTTGCATTCACGCACGAAGCTGACCGCCAGGCCGGTAAAGACGCGAACCTCGACATTCGCCACATGCTTGGTCGCGGCGGCCACCAAGGTCTGGCGCTCGTCAGGCGTAAAGAGCGAGGTCTTTTCGATGTTAATGCCAATGCCGACGATCAGCTTGTCGACCAGTCGGCTGGCGCGCTCGATCACGTTGACGTGCCCGAGCGTGATAGGATCGAACGACCCGGTGTAAACGGCGATGCGCGATGGCTGTTGATTCATGAGAGGCCTGCCAGATTCTGGGGAGCGGACGGGCGCGGGGTGCAGGCGTCGATCGCCCTTTGCGACGCCAGGTAACGCGCCGCCCAGCCATAGAATAGGATCTTCAGTGCGGGCCAGACTAGCCCCACTACCACGACTGCGACGGTCATGCCCTGCGCCATGCGTTCGAGCATCTGCTTGGCGGCGGGACTCTGCTGCCCGGCACGGCGCAGCGAACGGACGAGGCTTTCGTCCATCATGGGCAGCAATTCCAGTATCATCAAGACGTACATGCCAGAACGCAGTACTTCAAAGAGCAGCGCAAACAGCATGACGTACAGCAGAAACTGCCGGCCCGACTGCGTGCGGCGCAGGATGCCAATGCCGCCCATCACTAATAGCAGCACCAGAAACAGGTGCCAGGCCATAAAGCCAATGTGCCCTGGCAAATAACGCTGTCCAATCGAGGACATCTCGACTTGCATGTCGTACTGGAAACGCTCCACCGCCGAGGCATCGGCTGCGGGACCGACCGGCGCAGCCGCGTTGTAACTGGTGGCCACCATGCTGCCGACGGCGCACAGGCTTACCAGCCCAATCAGTCCCGCCAATAGCGCCACCATGCCAATCAGGCTGAGCGAATTGGGTGGAGGCGGCGGGGCCAGCACTTCGGCGTCAAGCACCGGCGCGGAGGGTGAGTTTCCAGAGACGGGACTGCTCATGCCAGACGAGCCTTATGCGAAAGGAGGCCCACCGGGATTCGGCAGCTTGCCAGGCGCCGCCCAGGGATTGAACAGCGCGTCGATCTGCTCCGGCAAATAGCCTTGGCGCGCCAGTTCAAACGCTTGCTTGACGGAGTTGTCCATCAGCACAATCAAGCCATAGACCAGCAGTGCGATCGCAGTGATGCTGCAATAACAGGTCAGCACCGAGACGCCGCCGATCCCCAGCGAAGCAATGCCCAGCGTGCGGCCCTGAAAACGCGTCAGTTGCCAGCCCGACCAGCAACCCAAAATGCCCGGCACAATGCCGGCGAGGCTCATTGCAATATAGACGCCCATCACCACGTATTGCATTCCTT
This sequence comes from Planctomycetota bacterium, assembly GCA_023417165.1. GTDB lineage: Bacteria > Planctomycetota > Planctomycetia > Pirellulales > Pirellulaceae > JAEZGD01. The sequence goes on along the minus strand of JAEZGD010000074.1, from coordinate 7,825 downwards.
CGAACGGCATGTCCGCCTGCGGCCCCTCGGCATCAAATTGCGCCATCATCGGAAACATGGCTGACATCACTGCGTACATTGCGCCCATCAGCGCTTGCAGCACGCCATGCACGATCATCAAGATGCCCAAGACACGAACATGCCCGACCATGCCGCGCGGATACTGACCCGGCGTAGGCATATTGGGTCCGCCGGGGGCGAAGTCCGAAAACGGCGACGGACTCGGGGACGCATAAGGGTTTTCCATACCAGGCTCCTGATGAGACGCAGTATAGTCAACCCATCGCCACCGCACACGAGCACCCGCCGTGTAAAGACACGGTGCCCCAAGTCTCAACGAGTAAGACGACGCATTGGGTGCCACGGCTGGCTTGCCCAGCGGTGTCGATGTATGGGCTGGGCTTTGCCTCGGGAGTGTACTATGAACTCTTGCCTTTTGGAGACAGTCTCTCGTGAAACGATAGGCTGCCGCCAAAAGACCAAGGCTACGATCCGTGCTCGTAAGACACACACACCTTAGCACTGCTGGGCAAGCCAGCCGTGGCACCCGGCGAACTACGGCATTTCCTGAAGGCAACTAATCGTCACCTTGCCGTCAGTGGTGATCATTGCGTAACTCGCGCCTTGATGTGCGAATGCAAAAACAGCCACCCCAACACCAATTCTTTCGGGAGCAGGATCTTTGGCTTTTGTGTCCATTAGCCAAAGTGCTTTGCTGTGCCGCTGGTATGCAATGAACCTCCCGTCCCCAGACACCTGTACTCGGCGAATGCCTGGGTGCTGAATATCGTGAGGTCCGAACAAAACCTTGCCGGATTCCATTTCCGCGAGCACAAGCGCGTCCTGTTGCTGCCGATAGGCACAGTACTTCCCATTGGCCGACAGCCCGAATTCGCGACCGTCAATGCCCGTAGCGACGTCTCGCACAAACTCCTGTTTTTCCAAATCCCAAAGCTTGACCGCATCCTCGCCCACGGAAACCAGACGTCGCCCGTCTTGCACCGGCAGCAGTGTTCGTATTTGCGCCTGATGACCGCGATACTCGGATTGAACCTGGGTATTGGCCCCTCGCACTTCGATAACATGAAACGGAGTAGCGGTGAGAAACTGCGTCTCGCCGAGTGCCAACACGAAACGGCGGTCCCTGGGCATATACCCATTCTTCCAATGACCATCCTTGAGACTGACGGCGGCAATGGTATTGCGCTGGGTGCCGATTCGAATCACTGTCGGATCGTTACTAGGGTACAATTGATCAATGACTCTAGCGCTTTCTGTATTGCAAGAAGCAACTTGCTCTCCTGTTGCAGCATTCCAGGCGCCAAGGTGCGACAGACGGGGCAAACCAAGCTCAAGGTCCAGCTCGCGCACTTCGCTAGCGCAAAACAGCAAGCGTCCATCGGGAGAAAATGCTGCAGCCGTCGGCTTGCCAGGAATGCGAAACTCCACCTGCTGCGGCTCTTTCGTGTGCACAGGCGGCTCGCAGGAGAGCGTGGGATGTTGCCCAATTAAAATCATGCAGAATGCAAGCGAAAGATAGCTCATCGGAAGCCTCGCAGTTGTCAGGCGAAGGAGCGGCGGTAGTGCAGAATCTTCTGGGCAATATAAATTGGTTGAGGTGATGTATTTGACAAGAAAAGTTGCCAGCGATTGATCCCCTTGCGGAACAACCCAGCATCGGCCGATTTGACCATTATTGCAATGCGTTGATCAGGCGGGCGATGTCGTGAGAGTTGTTCCAGCCGTGGGGGGCGATGCGGAGCCAGTTGTGGCGGACGCCGGGTGCCACTGCTGGCTGGCCCAGCAGTGCTGATGTATGAGCCAAGCTTCCCTCGGGAGCGCACTGTGAGCTATTGCCTTTTGGAGACAGTCTCTCGTGAAACAATCGGCCGCCTCCAAAAGACCAAAGCTACGATCCGTGCTCGTCAGGCACACACCCCTTAGCACGGCTGGGCAAGCCAGCCGTGGCACACGCGTCGTACTAAGTAGGGAGAATCCGGATGATCGTTCAAGGGGGCACTATAACCGGAGTGTTTAAACATGCCGAAGACGCAGCATTGCCCCGTATGTTGAGAATATTTATTCAGGTGAATGGGATTGCCCTGTTTGAATTGCCATCCTTAGGCGGCAAGACGTTCTCTGTCTTTAGGGGTGATCACATTACGCAGATATCTGATCTGACGCCCTACAATGATCTCGAATGGGTGATTGGTGAGACCATTGACGACGTTTTAACCGATTCTACGCGGACTCTGTTCCTAAGACTTAAATCGGCACAAGTATTATGGGTCGAGGATGAGAGCATGGGAACCGTCGTTCGAGTAGAGGATTCCGCCTATGCGTCTGCGCACTTCGATTTACATTCTGTAGATTGCGACGCCTAAGTCTGTTACGCGTGTGCCCCTTGCGATGATCGTTGCGCTGCTTGGCCCTGAAATATGTCGAGGAATGGCTTTGGTGCGCGCTCTGGTTGCAAGCTTCATCTGGCTTAATGGAGCCTCGCGTTATAGTCTCCCTGGAAACGCCGTTTGACGTTCTCGTCTGAGTCAAACTCGACGTCAATAACTAGGCTGGGCCGGGCACCGCGTCCATAACGCTCCAGTTCCGCGTAAAAGAACTCGATCATTTTGGGTAGCAGCGCCTTACGCCGCGAATCTTGCAATTCGTCATCGGTCTTAAAAAAGACATAGGCTCGGAAATCGACATCTCGTTGGTATATCAAGAACACGTATTGGAACGAATAAAGCTTCCGATAGCGGCTTTCGAAATTGTTGCAAATTGTGCCTAGATGCTTCGATCGATCCGCGTCATTGCTGTCGGCGCGTGCGAAATCCTCATCACTCGGAATCTTGTTCATCGTTCTGCCCTTTCGATCCGCGTTTGTCCGCCGGGTGCCGCTGCTGGCTTGCCCAGCAGTGCTGATTTATGAGCCAAGCTTGCCTCGGGAGCGCACTGTGAACTATTGCCTTTTGGAGGCAGTCTCTCATGAAACAATCGGCCGCCTCCAAAAGGCCAAGGCTACGATGCGTGTTCGTCAGGCACACACTAATGAGCACTGCTGGGCAAGCCAGCAGTGGCACCCGACCGGTTGCCTAGACGGTCTATTTGCAGTGGGACGCTTACTTTTGCAACGCGTTGATCAGCCGGGCGATGTCGTGGTGGTTGTTCCAGCCGTGGGGGGCGATGCGGAGCCAGTTGTGGCGGACGCTGAGGATGATCTTTTCGGCGAGGAGTTTCTTGCGGACTTCGGCGGGGTCTTGCCCGGCCATTTCGAAAGCGACGATGCCGGAGTTGTGCTGGATGGCATCGCGACGGCTGACGATGTGCGCGCCGATGCGGGTGAGTTCCTCGCAAGCGTGCGCGGTGAGGTGCAGCACGTGATCGGCGACGGCGGAGGTGGTCGGGCCGACGCCTTGCGCGACTAGCAGTTCTAGGCTGGCGAGCAGGCCGAGCATGCCGACCATGTTTTGCGTGCCGCCTTCGTAGCGCTGCGCTTCGTGCTTGGGTTCCCACACGGTTTGGCTGAAGTCGGCTGCTTTGGGAACGCTGTGCCAGCCGACCATCAGCGGGCGGAGCAGGTCGAGGTGCTCGCGCCGCAGGTAGAAGACGCCTGCGCCTTCGGGACCGAGGAGCCACTTGTGTCCGTCGGCCGCCAGGAAGTCGACCGGCGTCTTCTGCACGTCGAGCGGAAAGACGCCGAGGCCTTGAATGGCGTCCAAGAACACCAGGATGCCGCGCTTGTGGGCTCTGGCGACCAGTTCGTCGACGTCGATTCGCCAGCCGGTGGCATAACCGACCCAACTGATCGCAATCAGCCGCGTGCGGGCGTCGGCCGCGGCCAAGACGTCGTCGAGCGACAGTTCCGGGCCGCGCGGGGCGATCTGACGCACTTCGACGCCGCGCGAGGCGAGGTTCAGCCACGGAAATAGGTTGGATGGGAACTCGTTGCTGGTGACGAGTTCGTTGTCGCCATCGCGCCAGGGAAAGCCTTCCGCCACCAGGTTGATGCCGAACGTGGTATTCGGAACGAGCGCGATCTCGGTAGCAGACGCATTAATGAGTGTGGCGGTAACGGTGCGCAGTCGCTCGACGGCGGCGGCCCACTGGGGCCAAAGCGTATCGCCATGGTGCAGCGCCTCTTGAGCATAGCGCTCGATGGCGGCGGCGGCGGGACGGGTGAGAGGCGCGACGGCCGCGTGGTCGAAATAGGCGTACTCGTCCGCCAGAGGGAGCTCGGCTCGAAATTCGGCGTTCGTCATCAGGCGTCCTCAAGGTCGCTGCCTCCCCGACCGATGGCATGGGAGTCACGAGCTTTTTCGAGAAAAAGGATGTGTGCGCGTGTACAGGGAGTCGCTGCGCCGAGCGGCAATATGGTATGGTTTTCCGCTCCTAATCGTTGAAATCGGAACCTGATCGACTTGTCTGGCCGACTTCGTCACATCGCGGGTGACACTGCAAACGCTTGAATTATACTAGGTCCAGCCCGTCCGCCGACGCAGCCTGGGCTGCAGCGCCGCGCTCCTTGAGGAATGCACCGAATGCCGAAGGCGTTATGTATTGCAGGAATGGTAGTAGCCATTCTTGTGCTGATTTTGTTTTTGCTCGACTTGGCGGTCGGCGTGCCGTTCAAGCGCGCGAGTGTCACGCTGGACGTGATCTTCGTTCTTTCTGCCGCGATCTTGGGCTATTTAAGCCTCATGACGCTGCGCGAGCAGTGACGCGCGCTGATTGATCGCGATCGTAAGAGCCAATGGCCAGCGCCGAGCGCGCGGCCGATGATTGCAGCGGGGACGTGAAGCCCTCGCTATCTCTACAACTTATGCCGCTTATGCCGCACGCAAGATCGAACGCTGCGGCGCGGTGGCTTCGGGGCGATCGAGACTGCTGACCAACTGCTGCAGTGTCAGCACTTCCAAGCGGCCGGCTTGCTGCCATTCGCCAGCGATGGCGAGCACGCGCAAGACTTCAACGAGTCGTACGGCCTCGCCTTCGGCCAATCGCCCTGCATCAATCGCCAGGTGCGCGATGCCGCCGCTTTGCACGGCATTTCGCAGCGTTTTCTTCGCCATGCGCACCGTCGATTGGAACCACCGCGGCGTGTGGGGCAGCGCCAGCGAGACCGGTACTTGCCACATGCCAAACCGTAGCAGCGGCGACTGCGCGGGTGCACTCGCGTGGCCCAGACGAATCGCGGTCAGAGCATGGCTGGTGAGCAGATCGTAGTTTTCGGCCAGGTCGACGTTGCGTAGCGCCAAGCTGGTGACGTGCAGGCCGGCTTTGCGAGCTTTGTGAATGCGGCGATCGAGTTCGCGGCCAAAGCGCTCGCGTCCCGCGCCGCGGCCGACCCACGAAGCATCGCCGAGGATCGCGATTTCGTGACCGAGCGGGCTGGCGGTGATTTGCTCGGTAGCGGCGGAGTGGAGCGGATCGGCAACGGCAATCGTCGCCGGCAGGCGGTGCTGAGCCAGGGCATCGGTCAACTGCGAAGCGACCGCATCGAGCTGGCGTTGGTATTCGAGCGAGCCGGCGCGCGTGACCAGTTCCAGATCGATCGAGAGAACCAATCGCCCACGCGTCTCACCCGCCATCGCCCTGCCCTCCGTAACCGCACTGCCGCCGTGTGTGGTGATAGCATCGTCCAGCGGTGTCTGGTAACTCTAGCGCCGACAGCGAGTTGCAGAGGAAGTCTGTTATGCCGACTGTAGCGTGCGCCGCCGCGATCGGGCTGTTTTCGTAGTGTTTGCTTGGCAAGAGTGCTGTGGTGTGGTTGTTTAGTTGGTGTGTAAATGAAAATGAAATATTGAAATCTGTGTGTGCGATTGGTATAGTTTAGGTTCGGAAGACGCGTCGGCTTATCGGCCGGTCGGCCAGCGGATTGGGCCACCCGTTTGGGAGTAGAAGGGGTAGGCATAAAAGTTCGCCGCCCAGGCGGGCATGAGGGGCGGTTTCGACGCGGTGGTTTTGGTGTAAGCTAGGGAATTGGCTGCACTTAGGGCCAGGGCCTGTGACGCAAGTGCGTGGTCGATCAGCGGCGAATGCCTAGGCATAAATGCCGCGGGCGAACCATCGCCGCGGCGACTGGCTCTGTCCTTGACCCTGTGACGCGTGCCGCCAAGAATGCGAGTTTCCCACCTGTCTCTCTTGATCGAACTGATTTATGACGACCTCGACGACGCCCGTGACCGCCAATGTGCCTGATGCCTTGGGGCGATTTGGAGCTTTCGGCGGCCGCTATGTGCCAGAGACGCTCACGCGTGCGCTCGACGAATTGACGGTCGAATACGAGAAGGCCAAGCAGGATCCAGCCTTCCATGCGGAACTCAACGACCTGTATCAGAACTATGTGGGACGTCCCTCGCCGTTGTATTTTGCCAAACGGCTGACCGAAAAATGCGGGGGAGCGCAAATCTGGCTCAAACGCGAAGACCTCAACCACACCGGCGCCCACAAGATCAACAACACGCTTGGTCAGGCGTTGTTGACGCTGCGGATGGGCAAGAAACGCGTAATCGCCGAAACCGGCGCGGGACAACACGGCGTCGCCACTGCGACTGCATGCGCGCGGTTCGGCATCCCCTGTGTGGTCTATATGGGCGAGGAAGATATCCGGCGCCAGGCGCCGAACGTGATCAGCATGACGCTGATGGGGGCCGAAGTTCGCCCTGTGACCAGCGGTTCGCGCACGCTGCGCGATGCCATCAACGAGGCGATGCGCGATTGGATGAGCAGCGTCGAGTCGACGCACTATATTCTCGGCTCCGTCGTCGGCCCGCATCCGTTTCCCGTGATTGTGCGTGATTTTCAGTCGATCATTGGCCGCGAAGCCCGCGAACAATCGCTCGCCCGGTTCGGCCGGCTGCCGAATGTGGTGGTGGCATGCGTCGGTGGTGGCAGCAACGCCGCAGGCATGTTTTATCCGTTCGTTGAAGATCAAGGTGTCGAACTGGTGGGCGTAGAAGCGGGCGGCCGCGGCCCGCAGCCTGGCGATCACGCATCATCGCTGACCTATGGCTCGCCCGGCGTGCTGCATGGCAGTTACAGCTATGTCATGCAGGACGACGATGGCCAGACCTGCGACGTGCATAGCATCTCGGCGGGTCTGGATTATCCGGGCGTCGGTCCCGAGCACAGCTATTGGAAGGATTCGCAGCGCGTCCGCTATACGTACTGCCAGGATCAAAACGCCATGACGGCTTTCGACACGCTGGCGCGCAGCGAGGGGATCATTCCCGCGCTCGAAAGCTCGCACGCGATCAGCGCCGCGATGGAAATCGCTTCGCAGCGCAAGAAGGACGAGATTGTGGTCGTGTGCCTGTCGGGCCGTGGCGACAAAGACGCCGCCGAAGTGGCGCGGATCAAAGGCCTGAAACAATAAAACCCTCTCTCACAGTGGGTGAGAGAGGGCCGCTATTTAACCGTCCAGGTGAAAGGGAGAGCGAACGTGCCGCCGCATTACTCTTCGCTCACCTGCTCTTCTTCCGGCATGCCCAGCACCAAACGCGTGGGCAGCATGAACTCGTCGCCGTATAGTTCGTGTTCTTCGCGCTGCCACACGAAGCCGCGCTGGTTGACGATCACGAGGTCGGCCAGTTTCAGCGCCCCCTGCTCCGCCTTCATCGTGAAGGCTTTCAGCATCGCGTCCATTTCGTCGGCGGCCAGCACCACGACCAGGAAGTTGGGACCCGATTCGACATAGTATTTATTGAACATTGCGGGAATCCTTTTCGCAGAATGCGTCATTTTTGATGGGAGCGAGCGGCGTGCTCGTCTGACAGGAATAGTTATCGCCGGGGCTTGGACACCTTAGGTCACAGGCCGCGGAAGT